>CADCOF010000283.1 GCA_902802975.1 uncultured Ruminococcus sp.
AGAGCATCACAAAGTTTTTCGCCAAGCCTTTTTTCAAAAAGGCTTGCCGCCGGAGGCATACCGAAAGCTTAAGTTGATGACATTGCGTCTAAAGCCGGTGGGATTGCGGCTGCCATTTTTTCAAATTTGCTCGTTTACAGCTTATTTAATACTATAAAGCATCTGTCCGTAAGACGCATACGGCCATGCTTTTGCGTCCATGCTCATTTCCATTTCGTCTGCGGGTATTCTTGCCTCCTGCATTGCCGGGAATACTTCATCTGCATAGAAGTTTGCAAGCTCCTGAACGCCGTGTATGTCTGCCGCCTTCAGAAGAAGTGAATCGAGCTTATCTATTCTCTTCGAGAAACACAGCTGCAGTTTCGACAGCTTTGCCGCAAGCTCTATCTCAAGCTCCGATGTAATCTCTGCCGAAAGTGCCTTCTTAGCCGACGCCGTTTCCACAAGCTCCTTTACATACTTAGACACTGCCGGGATAATATCCTTTCTCGCCATATCTATCATTGTAAGTGCTTCAATGTTTATTGTCTTGCTGTAGTTCTCCAGAAGAATTTCACAGCGCGCGTGAAGTTCAAGGTCACTGTAAATTCTGTGCTTTGCAAACAGAGCGCGGTTCTTTTCGTCACAATAGTGAGACAGCGCAGCGGGAGTTGTACGGAAATTCGTAAGTCCTCTTCTCTCGGCTTCCGTTACCCACTCGGGCGCGTAATTGTTGCCGTTGAAAATAATTCTCTTATGCTTACGATATGTTTCCTTTACGATATCGAGAATAGCAGCGTCCTTATCCTCGGCTTTTTCGAGAATATCCGCAAACTGCGAAAGCGACTCTGCAACTATAGTATTAATCATGATGTTCGGGCATGCGATATTGTCGTTGGAACCAAGCATGCGGAACTCAAATTTATTACCGGTAAACGCAAAAGGAGACGTTCTGTTTCTGTCTGAAGTATCCTTCTTGAAGTCGGGCAGAACCGCTACGCCTGTTTCAAGAAGTACCCTGTGATCGCCTTCCTTGTAATCCTTGCCGTATGCGATTGATTCGAGAACATCTTCAAGATCGGAACCGATAAACATGGATACAATAGCCGGAGGCGCTTCGTTCGCACCCAAACGATGATCATTTCCCGCAGACGCTGCCGAAATTCGCAGCAAATCCTGATTTTCATCAACAGCCTTGATAACTGCCGCAAGAAACAGCAGGAATTTTTTGTTTTTGATCGGGTCTTTGCCCGGGTTGAGGAAATTCTCGCCTTCGTTTGTACCGATTGACCAGTTGTTGTGCTTGCCGCTTCCGTTTACGCCTGCAAAAGGCTTCTCGTGAAGGAGACACTCCATTCCGTGACGATTTGCGATACGCTTCATCATTTCCATTGTCAGCTGATTGTGGTCTGTTGCAAGATTCGACGTAGTGAAAATAGGCGCAAGCTCATGCTGTGCGGGCGCAACCTCGTTGTGCTTTGTCTTTGCGTATATGCCGAGCTTCCAAAGCTCCGTATCGAGGTCTTTCATAAAGCTTGAAACTTTATCTTTGATCTTGCCGAAATAGTGATCTTCAAGTTCCTGACCCTTCGGTGCTCTTGCGCCGTAAAGAGTTCTGCCGGTATATGTAAGGTCTTTTCTCGAGTCGAACATAGCCTTATCAATCAGGAAATATTCCTGCTCGGGGCCAACCGTTGTGGTTACCTTTGTTGTCGTTGTATCGCCGAGTGCTCTGAGAACTCTGAGTGCTTCTCTGCTCACTGCTTCCATTGAGCGAAGAAGAGGAGTTTTCTTATCGAGAACGTCGCCTGTGTACGAACAAAACGCCGTTGGAATGCACAACGAACCATCTTTGATGAAAGCGTATGACGTAGGGTCCCATGTTGTATAGCCGCGCGCCTCAAATGTTGCGCGAATACCGCCCGACGGGAATGACGACGCGTCAGGCTCGCCCTTGATAAGCTCCTTGCCGCTGAACTCCATAATTACGGTGCCGTCATCGTTGGGATTGATGAACGAGTCGTGCTTCTCTGCGGTGACGCCTGTCATGGGCTGAAACCAGTGTGTGTAGTGTGTGCAGCCATGTTCAACTGCCCAATCCTTCATTGCGTTTGCAACAATATTTGCAACGTTGATATCAAGCGGCTTATCCTCACGGATAGTCTTTTTGAGTGCCTTATATGTCTGCTTTGGAAGTCTCTCCTTCATAGTTCTGTCATCGAAAACAAGACTTCCGAATATTTCGGGTACATTAACATTAGCCGTATTATTCATAACTTATCCTCCGCAAAATAAATTTCATCGAAGTATACTACTAAAAAAAGGCACTATGGGTACCATAACGCACCCACAGCGCCTTTGCTGTTAAGACACGTACATTATAATCCATTCGTTTTGAGAAATCAATAGTAATAATGACATAAAGATTGTCAACAAAAAATTTTTTTACATTGTTTTTGACGTAAGCAAAATCAGCTTATCGCTGAATTCTTCGTAAACTTCACAAACCATATGCAAATTCATTATTTTTTATCTTTACAAATTCAAAAAAATATGTTATAATCACAAAAAGAGATAAATTTCGATTTATCCTTTACCGCTTTTTCAGCGACCCATAGGAGGTCTCCATGGAAAATAATTCAGATAACACAAATTCACGTACCGGCGCACCTGCTTCCGATGATCCGATCTTCGACGAAAAGCCCGCGGAAATGTCACTCGAAGGCAGAAAAGAGCAGCTGGAAAAAAAGATCAGCGAAGAGTACGACCGCAGTACAGCCAAACCTGCGCCGTATGAGGGCGAATACAGCACATACGACAAAAACACAGACACAAACGCACCGCCAAAAATGTCGAGCGGCTCAAAGGCGTACATCATTTTGATAATAGGTGTAACATGTGCGTTTCTCATAGGTTTTGTTTTGGAATGCAGACGAACGTATTCTGAAGGCGGACTGTTCGGCGGCGATCTCGACAGGTTCACTCTTCCCGTACCGGGCGACAGTGACAAAGACTCCCCTTTCAGTGGTCTGTTTCCGTTCGATTTTGGCAGCGACAGCGACAAGGACAATAATGACAGTGACAGTGACGTAAGTTCCGACACAACAAATGACAGTTCGCTGGTTAAGGCTCCCGAAAAAGACAAGGTGCTTGACCCGAACGCCGAACCGATCAAGCTTGAAGATCAGCCCGAAGACATTGATTCTGCGGAGTACACAGCACGAAAAGCATACAAAATAGTTGAAAACTCGGTTGTTAACGTTGTGGTGTACAGTTCTCAGGAATACATAGGAAACGAGGCTTATAAAGAAGGCACAGGTACCGGTATTGTTTTAAGCGAGGACGGCTACATTATCACTAACAGTCACGTTGTTGATGACAGCACCGAGCGCGGCGTTGAGATCATACTGAAAAACGGCGACCGATACGCGGCTGCGATTGCCGGCTGCGACTCACGAACCGACCTTGCTGTTTTGAAAGTGGATGCGACCAAACTTGACGCGATATCTTTTGTAGATTCAGATCAGATTGAAGTGGGACAGGACGCTATAGTTGTGGGCAACCCGGGCGGCGTCAATTATTCCCATTCACTGACAAGGGGCTGTGTGTCGGCACTGAACAGAACGCTTCCTTCGAATACAATTGTGTCTTATATTCAGACAGACGCCGCTATCAACCCGGGAAACTCCGGCGGACCTCTTTTGAACAGTGCCGGACAGGTCATGGGCATAACGACAATCAAGATTGCTAACACCGATTATGAAGGAATGGGCTTTGCAATACCGTCTAAGCTTGCTGTTGAAATTGCAAACGATATTATACGACAGGGCTACGTTGCAGGCAGAGTTCGCGTTGGCGTACTTGCAAGCGTATATGACGGAACGCTTTCTTCCGGAGTTGAAGGCATTCAGATCAAAGAGATATTTGACGATTCGCCGCTCAAGAGTACGGAAGTAAAGGTCGGTGACGTTATTATGTCGATAAACGATGTTCCTACTCCGAATTTTTCCGTTTTTTACAGTGAACTTGGAGAATATAACCCGGGTGACGAGGTCACACTAAAGCTGTACAGGGAACCGTCGCCGGGCGACGCAGGGAAAACGTTTACAGTAAAAATCAAGCTTCTTGCAGACACGGGCAATACTTAATTTGACATTTAAGATAAAAAATAAGATAAAAAAGCATTGCGCTGAATTTTTCAAAAAATTTTTTAATTTTTTTGAAAAAACTATTGGAATTTTACAAAAAATATAGTAAAATATATATGGTTGATAATTTTTTAATTGGGTGGGATGATTTATGCGTGGAGTAAAAATTGTAAGTAGAACCGAAACTACAAAGATCATAGTAGATGATGAAACCAGACCAATTCCGATCATACTTTTCCTTCTGTTCACAATAGCTACTACAGCGGTTAGTATTGTTGGTATTGTTAATGATGAGCATCGTCGTTGGGCATTTGTAATGGCGGTATGTTACTTTATTGTCAGTGCTATTATCTTCTCCGGTTATTCTACAACGGTATCTAAGCAGAGTACCTACAAATACAAGGTTATCGTTGCAGAAGGCACGGATATGGATGAATTCTATGACAAGTACGAAGTTCTCACACAGAAGGGCAGAGTTTACGAAGTTATCGAGAAAAATTAAAGTTCATGACACAATTTTACGGGCAGTTTCAAACTGCCCGTTTCTCCTTTTACCGCAATGTCATCATATGCCTCCGGCGGCCAGCCTTTTTGAAAAAAGGCTGGGCGAAAAACTTTGTGCTGTTATTTTTTATGGGGCTTGAGTTGACGACATTGCCTTTTACCGGAGGCAAAAAGTCAGCAAACAATAACAAAATATATAGCCCGCGTCCTGCATTATGTAAGTCGCGGGCTTTGGCTGTGCCTTAAATCACAGCTTTCAAATTTATATCCATTTCTTTTGAAACTATGGATTTTATTTTTCCTGTTGAAAAGTCGGTTGATATTGTGTACTCGAATCTGCCTGTACTCCCTGTGAACACTGCGGTATCTTGCTGCGCACTGTTCTCCGGCGTTAGCGGTGTGCTTTCCGCACTGCGGAATATATCGTATAATATTCGCGGCAGCGAACACGCGCCCAACGTGGCAGAATCCGACTTGTAGCTCAGGTTGTCGAAACTGACGCTGCTTCCGTTTGACATAAACGTACACACAAATCCGTCCAGCGACTCAGGCGAAGTGAATGACACCGTGAATAAGCTTTGCGGCGAGTTTGTTACATTAAGTGTGTATACACGTCCCGAATACTCCGCTGTGCATTCGCAGCCCAAAAGCGACAGCAGCGGTGCCGCGGGCTGCGGCGGCTTTCCGCATGATGACAGCGGCAGAACCAAAGCCACCGCCATTACTGCGGCTGTCATTTTTCTGATAATAGTCACTATATACAATCCCTTACATAAGATATTTTACAGCGAATATTATATCTCTTGCCGTAACGCACGACGAGGATATCTCATCAATACATTCGTCGGCGGCAAAGCCATGCAGATATACTCCGGCAACGGCAGCCTGAAAACAATCTATCCCCTGACACACCAGCGCGCCGATCAAACCGGCTAAAACGTCGCCGCTTCCCCCTTTTGCCAAACAACCGTTGCCTGTGGGGTTGACAACAACATCCTTACCATTTGTAATAATGGTATTAACTCCCTTCAAAACAACTATACATCTGTGTTTTTTTGCAAAATTCACGGCAGTGTCAAGGCGGTTCGACTGAACGTCAGACACAGAACTTACACACAAACGCGACATTTCTCCCGGGTGCGGAGTGATAATAGTTGGGGCTTTTCGCTGTAATAATATATCTGTATGCAAAGAAACGCAATTAAGACCATCTGCATCAATAATTAGCGGACGCGCAGTGTTTTTAATCACACTGTCGCAAATTGCAATCGTATCATCGCTTACTTTAAGACCGCAGCCGATAACGGCGGCTGTTGACGAATTTACCTCTTCAATTATCCGATCTATACTGTCTGAGGAAATTGTGCCCGATTTCGATGATGACAGCGGTACAAAAACATTCTCCCACAAATTTGAGGCACAAATTGAATATATTGATTCAGGGATTATCATTTTAACAAGACCCGCGCCGGCAGTGACAGCGGCACTTCCGCAAAGCATGGCTGCACCCGCCATACCATAACTGCCGCAAATGCAGGAAAGAGTGCCGAAAGTGCCTTTGTTGCAGTCACCGTCACGCATTTCGTTGAGGCGATCGATTACTCTGTCAAATATTACTTCCGGTTTGTTTGATTCTTCATTATTTATAAACTCTAACATTTTCATTAACTTACCCTCTCTCACTAAATTGAATTTTTGCATTATCTATATTATTCAACAGATGATGCCAATTATTCTAGGCGGGCTTTTTGTTACGCGTTTGAGCTATGATAAATATATGAAAGTCTGTTTTAACTTAAAACTTAAAGCTTTGAGCTTTAAGCTTTAAGCTATTTATGATATTTAGTCCCCGCATTAATAGAAAATGCTCTATATATTTGTTCACAGAGCATAACCCGCGCAAGCTGATGAGGAAATGTCATCTCTGACATAGAAAGCCTGATCGAGGCGCGCTGCTTTACCTCATCGGATAACCCCCAGCTGCCGCCTATGATAAAATCAACTGTACTTACACCGTTAACGGCACTTTCCGAAATATACCGCGCAAATTTTTCCGAGGACATCTGCCTGCCTTCAATGCACATTGCAGCAACAAGATCACTTCTGTCAATTTTCGACAATATCCTCCTGCCTTCCGCGTTCAGTACCGATTCGATTGCTGCCCGATTTGGCACATCTATAGTTTTCTCCTCATCAAGTTCAATAATATTGAATTTGCAATATGCGGCAAGGCGTTTTGCGTATTCCGCTGCGGCATCTCTGAGATATTTCTCTTTGAGTTTGCCTACGCAGATAATATTTACTCTAAGCATCAGAATATCACCGAACTTCCGTTAGTCTCAACCGGCGCAACATCAAGCGTAAAATCATTCAGCAGCTTCATATTATTGGCATTCAATACATTAAGCGACTCCCTGTACGCAATTTCCGGCATATTGTTTTCGCGGCTCAGATGCGCAAGAATAAACCTCTTCGTTCCTTTTTTTACAAGACCCGGCAAAAACTCCGAACATGCAGCATTTGACAAATGACCGGTATCAGAAAGTATTCTTCTTTTTAAAATATATGGATATGACCCCATTTGCAGCATATTTACATCGTGATTAGACTCGATAGCGACCGCGTCACAGCCGGTGACTGCCTCTTCCACCTCATCCGAAATATAGCCGAGATCGGTTGCAAGCGCAAACGACTTCTCCCCCATGTTCACACGAAATCCTATACCCTCTGCGCAGTCATGGGAAATTGAAAATCTGTCAACATGCATTGTGGAGAGATTCACTCCGTCGTTGTCGATTATTCGGCAATCGGTTTTTTCATCAACATAATTCTTTTTTATGAGCGCGTTTTGAGTACCGCTGCTCATATATACCGGCAGCTTGTAACGATTTGCAAACACGCGAAGACCGCTCACATGATCTGAGTGCTCATGCGTGATAAACACCGCCTCAATCGATGATACGGAAATATTATTATTTTCGAGTGCCTGCGTCATCTGCTTTGCACTTCTGCCAACATCTATCAAAATGCCGCTGCCGCCGTTTGACACATAGTAACTGTTGCCTGAACTTCCGCTGAAAAGCGGTACTACTTTTGACATAGTTTTCACCTATTATGAATATTAACAAAGCCTGCGCCACACCCAACAGTCTGACGCAGGCTTTAACTCACCTATTAAAAGCAACACAATATTGCATTATTTTCGATCTGAAATTACTGAAATTACTGAAATTACAGTTCCATACTTTCATTTGATTCAACGTAAGTAACTCTGCGAATATCCGCTCCAAGTTGGGAAAGTTTCTCGATAACCATCTCGTAGCCTCTCTCGATATAGCGAATATCGGATATCTCGGTAACTCCGTCAGCGGCGAGACCTGCGATTATCATAGCCGCGCCCGCACGAAGATCAAGCGCACGAACCTTTGCGCCGTGCAGTTTATCGCAGCCATCTACGTGAACGGTATTTCCGTTTTCGATAATATCCGCGCCCATTTTACGCAGCTGAGGAACATATGAGAATCTTGTTTCCCACACGCATTCCATAACGCGGCTCTTTCCCTTAGCACCGGAAAGAAGCGCGACAAACTGAGGCTGCATATCTGTCGGGAACCCCGGATGAGGCATTGTCTTAACATTGCAGCTGTAAAGAGGACCTTCACGAACCACACGAACAGCCTCGTCGAACTCCTCGACTGTAGTGCCGGTATCTCTTAGTTTTGTTGTAATAGACTCAAGGTGTTCGGGGATAACGCCTGTTATCGTAACGTCGCCGCCTGCTGCAGCAACAGCCGTCATATAAGTGCCCGCCTCTATCTGATCGGGAATAATAGAGTATGTGCACCCATGCAGCGACTCCACGCCCTTTATTTTGATTACATCGGTGCCCGCGCCTTTAACATTTGCGCCCATGGAGTTAAGGAAGTTTGCAAGGTCTACAACATGAGGTTCTTTTGCGGCTCTTGCAATGACCGTTCTGCCCGGAACACGCACAGCGGCAAGCATGGCATTCATGGTTGCGCCAACAGACACAACGTCGAAATCGATATTGCGACCGGCGAGCGACTCGCTTATAAGTTCCACCTTGTCTGAAAGGAGACGGCACTGTGCGCCGAGCGCGCGAAAAGCCTTTATGTGGAGATCAATGGGTCTGTCGCAGAAACTGCAGCCGCCCGACGCAGGAACAGATGCATTTCCGAATTTGCCCAAAAGCGCGCCCAACAAGTAATATGACGCTCTCATATCCCCGACTAATCTTTCACAGGTAACTTTGTAGCTTTTGATTCCTCTTGGGTCAATTTTCACCCGTGAGCTGTCGCCCTTAATACGAGTTACTTTTGCGCCCATAGTTTTAAGTATTTCAAGTATTACGTTTACATCTCTGATTTTTGGAAGATTCTCTATTACGCACGGTTCATCGCATAACACGACAGCCGGAATGATCGCAACCGCGGCATTTTTTGCACCGCTTATATTTACCGTGCCATAAAGCTTGTGGCCGCCGTTAATAACAAATTTATCCAAATACGGTACACTCCATTCAGAAATCCGTGAATAATCACGGGTATAGCTACGTTATCGGGCAGAAATACTTGCAAACACTGCCCAAGTCGATATGTTGAATATTTGTTTCGATTCCCTTTGGTCAAATATTATAGAAAAATCGGGTAAGTGTAGACTTCTCCACACTTACCATTCTCTTCTACCTACAAAATAATAATACAAATCGTTCCAATTGTCAATATCAGTTTAAAAAATTACAAAAATATATCGTTTCGTCTAACTTTGTCAAACCATCGTTCCAAAACAATGTGCAACCCGCCACCGGGCGGCGTGCCGCCGCTCCCGGTTCGCGCACATAGTATGTTTGTAACGCAAATCCGAACCCGCGCCCAACAAAAATGAAACCGTGGCATGCCCGGCGG
>CADCOF010000284.1 GCA_902802975.1 uncultured Ruminococcus sp.
CGGAATTGGGTGCGGCAGCATGCCGCCCAACTTTATTGTTGACGACAGTCTTCGCCGCATTCAACATTTATTCTTCCACCAACTAACCGAGGAAATTTTTATTCGTCACAAAATTCAACCGTCTTGCCTTCAAGAATCATATTAGTGGTTCGAACCGCACACATTTTTCCGCACATGGAACACGAATGACGTTCTGCCGGCGGAACACTCTCGAAATATGCGCGCGCTTTTTCGGGATCAATTGCAACCTTGAACATCTCGTCCCAATCAAGCACATGACGTGCAGCTGCCATTTCATTATCTCTGTCTCTGGCATGCGGCACACCCTTGGCAATATCAGCCGCATGAGCTGCGATTTTACTTGCAATAATTCCTTCTTTAACGTCGTTAACATCAGGCAAACGCAGATGTTCCGCAGGAGTGACATAACATAAAAAGTCTGCGCCGCTTGCCGCTGCAATAGCTCCGCCAATAGCCGATGTAATGTGGTCGTATCCGGGAGCAATATCCGTTACAAGAGGACCGAGAACATAGAAAGGCGCATTATGGCACAATCTTTTCTGAAGTTTCATATTGGCCTCGATCTCATTCATAGCCATATGACCGGGACCTTCTACCATGACCTGAACGTCCTTAGCCCAAGCGCGTTCCGTAAGTGCGCCAAGCTCAATAAGCTCTGCTATTTGCCCTGCGTCGGTGCTGTCGTCAATACAGCCCGGACGAAGTGCGTCGCCAAGACTTATAGTTACATCATATTCACGCAAAATTTCAAGCACATCATCGTAATATTCATAAAACGGATTCTCTCTGCCGGTCATCATCATCCAAGCAAAAAGCAGCGAACCGCCTCTCGACACGATATTCATTTTGCGTTTATCTCTGCGAAAAGCCTCTACAGCACGGCGATTGATGCCCGCGTGAATAGTCATAAAATCCACGCCCTCTTCTGCATGGGCACGCACAACGCGGAGAAAATCCTCCGGTGTTATTTTCACCAAATCCTTTTCAAGATAACCAATAGCATCATACATGGGAACTGTGCCGATCATCGCAGGGCAGCGATCTACCAATGCAGTTCTGAAATCATGAGTCTTTCCGTAATTACTGAGATCCATTATAGCCTCTGCGCCGTATTTAAGAGCCATATCGACCTTTTGCATTTCTACATCGTAATTGCGGCAATCTCCCGATACGCCGAGGTTTACGTTGATCTTAGTCTTCAGCCCCATGCCGATACCTTCAGGGGAAATAGATTTGTGGTTAATATTGCAAGGAATTGCAATTGTTCCTTTTGCAACGGACTCACGGATAAATTCTGCGGAAACGTTCTCTTTTTGCGAAACGATTTCCATCTCAGGTGTGATTATGCCCTTCTTGGCAGCTTCCATTTGTGTTTTGTACTCTCTCATTTTTTGTATTCCTTTCAAGTCAGATATTTTTGGCATATTCTGCAAATTTTCCGTTGAGATCAAAAGCGTGATTCATAGGGCCGCTCCCGCTGCCGAGATCGAGCATAGCTTCCAGCGCGCATGAAATGTACGACTTTGCTCGTGCAACGCTTTCTTCAAGCAAGAAACCCTTTGCAAGATTCGCAGCGATTGCACTGGATAAGGTGCAGCCCGTGCCGTGAGTATTAGGGTTATCAATGCGCTTTCCCTCAAACCACACTGCGCCTTTTGATGAGTATAGCAAATCGTTTGCATCATTCACGCTGTGTCCGCCCTTTAAAAGCACAGCACAGCCATATTTTTGATACAGCAACTGAGCGCATTTTTCCATTTCATCAGTATTTGAAACGGTAATCCCCGACAAAACCTCAGCTTCTGAGATATTCGGCGTAATTACGGCGGCAATCGGAAAAAGTTCTCTTTCAAGTGTTTCCACTGCGTCTGATTTTATCAACTTTGCCGTGCTTGTTGCAACCATAACAGGATCAACTACAATATTTTCTGCTTTATAAAATTTTAGCGCAGACGCAATTGTCTTGATCAATTCACTGCTCGATACCATTCCGATTTTCACCGCGTCCGGTCTTATATCTTCAAATACCATTTTAATTTGCTGATATAAAAAATCGGGTGTTGACTCAAGAATTGCTGAAACGCCGGTTGTGTTCTGTGCCGTAAGCGCAGTAACTGCGCTCATGGCGTAAACACCATTCATAGTCATAGTTTTAATATCTGCTTGAATACCGGCGCCTCCGCAGGAATCACTCCCCGCGATTGATAATGCTGTTCTTAATTTATTCATTATTATCTCCCACATTATTTTTGTATAGCGACAGAAAGTGGTGCCCCCGACCTGCCGCATGTTATTGATTTATGGTAATATTTTTCTGAACTGCCTTGCTGCATCTGTAATATCATTTGCAGAAAAGAGCGCAGATACAACAGCTATTCCGCAGGCCGATGTATCACGCAATTCGGCTGCATTTTCCAATGTGATGCCGCCTATAGCAACAGACGGAATATTTACCGACGACGCGATCTCGTTAAACTGTGTTTTTGTTATTCTGACAGCGTCGGGCTTTGTTGGCGAAGGAAAAACTGCGCCCACACCCAAATAATCTGCGCCCATTTGCATTGCAGACTGTGCCTGTTCAACAGTTTTTGCAGTTGCCCCCACGATAAAATCCGAACTTGTTTTTTGACGTATATCGCGCACGGAAATATCGTTTATCCCTACATGAACGCCGTCCGCACCGCTTTTTAAAGCAACGTTAAGGTCATCGTTTATAATAAGCGGCACATTATATCTGCTGCACAGTTTTTTCAGTTTTTTTGCCTCATCGATAAACGCGTCTTCGTCAAGCTCTTTTTCGCGCAGCTGAACAATTGTAACTCCGCCCTGCAGGGCTTGTTCCACCTGATCATACAGTGATAAATGTGTATTGCATGCCCTATCTGTTATGGCATACAGTTTTAGCATTTCCTTGTTAAATCTCATAATCATGCCTCCGGCGGCGTGTCGCGGCGTGTCGCCGCTGACAATTCCGTCGGGCTTCAATGTCAACGGTAGGTTTCGCCGCGTTTTATAATTTTCAAATAAGTTTTAGGGTCATCACATTCCATAAGACCGCTCATTATACACACTCCGGCTGCACCGCGCTCGATAACATCTGAAATATTCCCGCTGTTTATACCGCCGATAGCGTATACCGGAATATTGACAGATTCAGTGACACTTTTTAAAAAATCAAGTCCTCGACCGGGAAGTCCCTTTTTGCAGTCCGTATCAAAAATATGACCTGCCGTAATATAAGTACAGCCTGATTTTTCGGCAGATATTGCTTGTGACACACTGTGAACAGACGCGCCCAACTGCGTAAAATACTGCGTTCTGTTCATCATATCAAGATTTGAAAGCGGCATATGTATGCTGCGGCATTTCAAATTTACGGCTGCATTTTCAAATGTGTGCAGCGTGATCGGCGTATTGAATTTTTGTACTCTTTCAATCACTTTTGCTGCCAATACTTCATAATCGTTTTCCGATAAATCTTTTTCACGAAAAATGATTCTTGATACGCCCGCGTCACATATTTTCTCGATACGAGTCAAAAAATCTTCACGACAAAGTTTTCTGTTTGTAACACATATTATATCATACATATAAGTAATCATTCAGCACGGGCTGAAGTCCCTCTTCCGAAATATCGCTGTACATCTTGCGCAGCGTTCTTCCGTCGGCAATTTCGAACTGCTCGTCGCCTTGCTCCTGTGAGGCTCTGCCATCGTATTTTTCCTCATGATCACC
The DNA here is from genome assembly GCA_902802975.1 of uncultured Ruminococcus sp. Classification (GTDB taxonomy): domain Bacteria; phylum Bacillota; class Clostridia; order Oscillospirales; family Acutalibacteraceae; genus RUG592. The sequence continues at coordinate 3,757 of CADCOF010000284.1, forward strand.
CACGCCCGTTGACACACCTGCCGATACCTTTGTGGCTGCTATTTTGACGATGCCGTTTCTAAAAGACGCGCTTTCTCTTGAGGATACCGTAATTCCGACAAATGGCAAAAAGATTCGGTATGCGCAAAGCACCTGGCACAATTGACGTTCGTGAACATCGAGCGGATTTATCTTATCGTTGTTGATTATCGGGCGAAGACGCGGACATGACAGCGACATTTCAGCGTGAGGATATTTCCGCTGCAAGTAGTAAACATGCAGTGCGCTTGCAAGGGCATCTTTTCGGAAATCAGACAATCCGAGAAGTGCCGAAAACGCCACACCCCTCATGCCGCCCATGAGCGCGCGCTCCTGCGCGTCAAAGCGATATGGCCACACGCGCTTATGTCCCAACAGATGAAGTTTCTCGTATTTATCGGTATCGTATGTTTCCTGAAAAACAGTTACATAATCAACACCGCACTCATGCAAATATCTGTATTCATCGGTATTGACAGGATATATTTCAATACCCACCATTCTGAAATACTTTCTTGCGATTTTACAAGCTTCGCCGATATATTCAACACTGCTTTGCGCTCTGCTCTCACCTGTAAGTATCAGTATCTCTTCCATACCGCTGTCGGCGATTATTTTCATTTCACGCTCGATCTGTTCCGTTGAAAGTTTCATACGCCTGATATCATTGTAACAGTTGAAACCGCAGTACACGCAGTAATTTTCGCAATAATTTGCGATATATATCGGCGTGAAGATATAAACTGTATTTCCGAAATGCTTGCCTGTTTCAAGTCTGGCTCTTTCTGCCATTTTTTCCAAAAAAGGTTCTGCAGCAGGTGACAGCAGTGCCTTGAAATCATTGATCGAACACGTTTCATGATCCAGTGCAGCTCTCACGTCCCGCACGGTATATTTTGTATAATCATATGATTTCATATGTGACATAACATTATCACACACATCAGAATTGATTATCTCCATACCGTCCATATATTCCATATGATTAGTACGCGACGACGGGTCAGTTTCAAGTTTATGCTTTCTCTCCAATGCTTTTTTGGAAAGCCTGCTTGAGTCTACAAAAAATTGATTCTCCATAGCTCCTCCGTCAATCCCTCAAAAAGCCGGTGAGCGGGTCGGACGCTGCCGCGCCTCTTGAAAGGACTCTGCCAAGACCTGAAAGATATGCTTTTCGTCCTGCTTCGATCGCACTTTTGAATGCAGACGCCATCAACGGCAGATCGCCCGCAGTAGCTATTGCCGTATTTGCCATAATTGCCGCTGCACCCATTTCCATAGCTTCACACGCCTGCGAGGGCTTTCCGATACCTGCGTCAACTATTATCGGCAGATCGATCTCGTCAATCAGAATCTGAATAAAATCCTTTGTTGCAAGACCCTTATTTGTTCCGATAGGCGCGGCAAGCGGCATTACACATGCAGCACCTGCGTTTACAAGGTCTCGCGCAGAATTCAAATCCGGGTACATATACGGCATAACCACAAAGCCTTCTTTTGCAAGTATTTCGGTGGCTTTGATTGTCTCCACATTATCGGGCAAAAGATATTTTGTATCCCTCATAATCTCTACTTTTACAAAATTACCGCAGCCCAATTCACGCGCCAATCTTGCAATACGAACAGCCTCTTCGGCATTTCTTGCACCGCTTGTGTTAGGCAGCAGCGTCACATTTTTTGGAATATAATCGAGAATGTTTTCCTGTTCTTTTGTGTTTGCCCGTCTGACGGCAAGCGTAATTATCTCTGCGCCCGCGTCCTTGACAGCCGCCTCAATAAGCTTGAGAGAATACTTTCCGGAACCTAAAATAAATCTTGAAGTAAATTCATGTCCTCCAAGAATCAGTTTATCATTATCCACTAAATTGCCTTCTTCCATAATAATTATTCTTCGCCCGCAAGAATACGCAGTACCGTGAGTGCCTCGTGTGCCGCACAGACCGTTACCCTTGCGGAAAATAAGCCGTTTGATTTTTCCACATCGCTCACACCGTCGCCGCACAGATAGAATTTATCGGTAATTTTTCGCGTTGTTATCATATTTGCGCTGCCAATGCCTGCCATTCCCGATGCAGCTATTAAATATTTATCAGCGTAATGTTCCAAAACAAAATTAACAAGCATAGCCTTAGCTTCAGCTTTATCAAATGCCTCACATACAATATCCGCATTTTCCAGAAGTGATAATATATTATCCTCTGTTATCATCACGGTATGAGTTTCATACTCAAGATACGGCGCAATTTCAAGCAGGTTTTCGCGCAGCGCGTCTGTTTTGAACATACCCACCTGACACGCTTTATACTGCTGGCGGTGAAGGTTTGTCACATCTACCCTATCATAGTCAATCAAAATCAATTTGCCGATACCGGCTCTTGCAAGCGACAGCGCGATATTCGAGCCCAACCCGCCCAGACCGCATATGGCTACGCATGCAGCAGAAAACTTTTTCTGCAAAGCCGCTCCGTGGCGCGCGGCAAATGATTTTTCCATTTCTTCCTTTGAGGGTATCATATTAACCGCCCCCGACAAAATTTACTATTTCAACAGTGTCGCCGTCTTTAAATATTGTACCTGAATACGCCGATTTCGGCACTATCTCTAAGTTTATCTCGACAGCAATCAGTTTCGGGTTATACCCTGATGAGTTCAGATAATCCAAAAGATTTACTCCTGCAAGCTCTGAACTTTCTCCATTTATTTTAACCATAATATCGCCTCCGTTCATATTACTGCACAGCACAAAAGCCGCCCAAAACGGACGGCTCAACGCACTTTCAGATAGCAATGCATATCATTTCCCTACGTTGGCATTATCCAAATCAGGTCATAGGTCGAAAGTAACACTTTCCTCTCAGCCTGTCACACAAGCTCCCCGCTGTTTATTATACAATAAATTTAAAGTAAAATCAAGCAGTGTTTTGTTACTGTAAAGACTCCAACATTGTTTGTGGATTTTCTGCTGCTCTCACTCTCTTGAACACCTTATCAATCATTCCGTTTTCATCTATCAGGTATGTTGTTCTTACAACGCCCATAGACACTTTGCCGTACATTTTCTTTTCCTGCCAGACATCGTATGCTTTGATCACAGTCAACTCTGTATCGGACAACAGCGTAAAAGGAAGATTATATTTTTCGGAAAATTTCAGATGAGATGCAGCGGAATCCTTGCTTATTCCGACAACATCGGCACCCTTCTCCAAAAACTGAGGATACAACTCACCGAAACCGCATGCCTGCTTTGTACAGCCCGACGTATTGTCGCGGGAATAAAAATACAGAATAAGCTTTTTGCCCTTATAATCAGACAACTTATGCAATACGCCGTTTTTATCCGGCAATTCAAAATCGGGTGCTTTTATTCCTGCTTCTAACATTCCAAACCACCTCGTAATATTATTTCAGCTGACAGCGTCTGAATCAACATCTTTTCCGAAACCGATATTTGCAACAATATCGTTTTGAACATACATGTATAAATATCGGTCACAGACATAATATCTATGTTCATCATCACGAATAACTTCAGCCGTACCATAAACGGCAGTTACCTGCTCCAGCGTCATTCCAACATGGACGCCTTTATTTGTTTCGACAGACTCATCAAACGCTTCCATACTCGACGCATAATATTCTGTTCCATCGGCACTTGGTACAGCCTCTATAGAAAAATGCTCGAAATTGTAGATCAATATATCAAATTCGGGATTATCGGGATTTGGAATTTTATCAATATGAAGAGGCTGTTCATTTATTGCATCAATAAGTTTATCTATATCAGTTTCATATGTAATCCGGGTATCGCCATATGATAGTACTAAATCACCTTCGACAAGCTGAACTTCCGGAGAAACGTCTGTATCGGAGCCGCTGCTTGTATCTGTATCATCGGTGTCTGTGGATATATCCGTATCTTCTGCATCGCTGTCAGTTGAACTTGATTCAGACCCTGAACTATCGGAATCATTCCGGCTTTCATTTTCGGAAGACGTTTCATTTCCCGGATCGTTATCCTCAGTTGTGTAATAGTAGTACGTTATTGTTGTACCGGAGTTTGACGAATCAGACTTTGAATCAGATGAATTCGTTGAAGTACTGTCCGATTTATCATTTTGGGTATTTGACGAATTTTCAAAGTTACCTTGACCATCTGTTTTACTCGAATCATAAGAAAAAAAACCTGACGCCTCGCTGTTCGCTGATTCATTTGATGAAAACGACAAGGAACTTGTCTCAGCAGAACCGGAACTTTTTGAATATTTTCGGGAATAATTATGCTCTCCATAGCCACTTGACGAATCATTTCCCTCTGTGCTGCATGACGTAAGACAGGCAACAGAAAACAAACATAACAAGACAATAACTAACTTTTTCATATAACAGTACCTTAACCTTCCTTTGATGTAAGCAAATCACTCATGCTTATTCAAACGCGCTGTGCTGCCATTATCAAACACCTTAAAGTACATTATACCATATTATTATTCATTATCAAGCGTTAATTTATTACAAATCTATTAATTTTTATTTTTTAGTTCTGTAAAACAAGACGAAAAGACTGACCATACAAAAGATCAGCCTTTTTTACATATTCTTTATGAATAATCATAATACCTAATCCGGAACCTTTATTCTCATTATGCCATTTTTGTCTATGCAAAGCTGCATATTCTGAATGTACTTTTTATAGAAATTTTGTTTTTCGGCTTCGGAAATATCCATTCTGAGAGACTGAAATATATCATCAAGCATCCCTTTTGTATCAATATCAACGATATCTTTTACCCGTGAAACAAGTTCACTGTGGAGTACAGCCATTTTAAAGTTTTTAATATTGCCTGTGCAAAAATCATCTATTGAACAATAATATGTTCCGTTCTCTATCAATGCATTTTTTATATCCGAGCCACACTTGGAATACTCTATCATAACAAGGAATCTTGCAAACGGCAAAGATGAAATAAGTGCCCAAAAATCAGAATCACTGGAGCAAAGAATAAACGACGTAATGTGGTCTCTGTAGAAAGATGCCGAAACGTCCGCACACATTTTCATATCAACAAGGGACTTGTTTTCTTTTATCCTATCAACCATAATATGCTCAACGGGAATATTTGTTATCTTGTCTATAAAAGCCCATGCTTTAGTAGTATGTGAATCATCATAGAGCATTATTTTGTTAATATGTTCAATTTCATTACTGTCCAGCTGAGTCAATACCGATGCAAGTTTATAAGCATCGGAATTTTCACAGTCAACCACAATAACGGTTGAATCATTTTCTCGAATAAAGTCATAAATATTTGTTTTGACAGCTTCACTGGCGTCTTTAACTTTTGAAATATCTTTAAACTCATCATCATATTGACGATATAATATTTTTAGAAATTTTTCATCATTGAGAAGTATATTGCCTTCATCTACCGGGTGCCAATTGATGTATCTGGTGAACGGATAATATAAACGCATATTTGAAAATTTCTTCGATTCCGCTCTCACAGCGTCTCCAATCTGCCCTTTCGGCATAACAAACAACGCTTTTATATATTCCCATTTAACCCACTCGGGAAACAAATCTTTTACAGAAGAAATTCGCTGAGATATCAGCAGATTAATATCCATAATATACTTTTCTACACGGCAATTTGCTTTTACGATGTATATGCCATGCCTCTCAAGAACGCGCACATCATCGTTATATATTTCCATGCGGTCAAGATTCATCATGTTAAATCTGATATTATTATCCGTTGATGTATAATTCAGCATAAGGTTTGATCTGATATTGCATAGAGACCTTATTACTACTGCATCGGAATTGCTTTTTAATTCACCAAAGAAATCCAATTTATCGGGATTATTATCTACAAGAAAATTAATTTTTGTGCCAATCAGAAAAGCGACAGTCAAAGACACTCCCTTTTGTACAGATTGATAGAGTTTGCTGTCGTCACCAACCATATCCATATACAGTTATTCTCCTTTTTAAACAATTTATTAAAGCGGTGTGCCGCCGTCGGGGACGGTTCCCAACCGCTCCCGGCTCGCGCACATAGTTTATTCTCAGTGCGAAACTGCATGCGGGCGCTTGGCCGCCCGCCCGCTCGATAGCAATCTTTATTATATCACACTTTATTGTTTAATGCAACAGTATAAATCCAATATTCAATTTATATTCATCATTTTTTAGATATATTGCACAATAAACACCACACACTCTCTATTTTCGTATTCTTTTGCAATACGAATTTTTGATAAAATTGAAATAAAATATCAAATAATTATTGAAAAAAGGTTTCAACTATGGTAAAATATAGATCAAGAAGCTCTTTGCTGCTTGCAGGCAGCACCGCCTTCGGTGCTTTTCTGCTTTCGGCTGAAAGGAATTGATTCATAATGATCTATATTACGGGAGACACTCACGGCGATTACGACGATTTTCTTTTTCGAATGAGACAAACCAATATTTCCCGCGGTGATACTGTTATTATCTGCGGCGATTTTGGTTTTGTATGGAATACACCGTATGAAAAAAACGTACTGGGCTGGCTTTCAAACGAACCATATACGATACTTTTTATAGATGGTAATCATGAAGATTTTGATTTGTTATCAACATATCCTATCATAAAATGGAAGGGCGGCAACGTTCACAGAATCGCGCCGAACATTTTCCACCTGATGAGAGGGCAGCGCTTTACAATTGAAGGTAAAACCTTTTTCACTTTTGGCGGAGCGTATTCTATCGACAAACAGTACCGTCAGGAGGGTACAACTTGGTGGAAACAAGAACTTCCTTCACCGCAGGAATATGCAATTGCCACACAAACATTACAGCAATCGAATTTTACCGTTGATTTTGTGCTGACACATACTATTCCCACATTTGCAATCAGACAAATAGGCGTTTCACCCAATGAACACGATGCAGAGTTGACGGGATTCTTGGAATGGCTTTACGGAAAACTTCAATACAAACGTTGGTTTGCAGGTCATTTTCACATCAACAGAGTGGTTCAGAACAAAATACAAATATTGTATGATCAAATCGTTGTGTTGCGATAAATATACATAGCAGTCGAGAAATCGGCTGCTTTTTTTACACAATAAAATTCTCAATTACGTCATTTATACAGCGATACAAATGAGGCTTCAGCTGCTCAAACGGAACCGGCTCGGCATGCAGCATTGACGAATAACAAGTTGAATTTACCATTTCAATGATCATATATATCATTATTTCAGGATCGTGTAGAGTACTCGGCGCATCCGAAATTATCTGATGGTATATCTCCGTAAATGTATTTTCATCGCGGTCATTTGTTTCCAACTCCATACTGCCTTTAAAGACACCCCAGCTCAAGTTTTTGGAAATAAACACCAGAAGAGGTTTGTTTTTCTCAAGCTGTGACAAAATACTGTCTATGATGAATATAATACGTTCGTTAAATGTAAGTTCCGCTTTGCATATTTCAAGCTCTGCCATTGCATTTTCAAACAATTTCGATGAATGGCGCATAACAAGCCGATTTCTAAGATCATATTTATCTTTGAAATACAAGTAAAATGTACCCTTTGCCACACCGGCTCTCTTGGTGATGTCCGACACAGAAGTTTTGCTCACTCCATTTTCTATAAACAAATGATATGCCGTTTTTAATAGTGATTCTTCCTTTTCTTTTTTGTTATTATCCAGCTTACTCATAAAAACTCACCTTCATGAACTACTTAATAGCTCCGACAAAAATCCGTGCACACTATCTATTTTCATTATAAAACATGCAAATATTCATTGTCAATACAACAAAATATACAAAACACAAAAATGACTTTCGGTCATTTTTGTGCAACGATACAAAAATGACCGAAAGTCATTTTAATTATTGACCACTAGTCATTTTCGTGATATAATACGAATAGTATATAGGAGGACGTTGAATTTGTACCATTAATGCGAGGAGATGTTACTATGGATAAAATAGGAAAAGCCATAGTCAAAATGAGAATTCCTATACTCATATTAGCTTTTGTTTTGACTATTCCATCTTTTTTGAGCTTTATAAACACGAGAGTCAATTACGATATCCTTTCATATCTTCCAAAAGATATTGACACAATGAAGGGACAGGATATAATGCTCGACGAGTTCGGCAAGGGCGGTTTTGCTTTTGTGATTCTCGAAGACATGGACGACAAAGATGTATCTTCACTTAAAGAGCAGTTTGAGAAGATAGATGTTGTTGAAAATGTCCTTTGGATAGATTCATTGGCGGATGGCAGAATACCGAAAGAAGTATTGCCGAATGATGTTTATACAATTTTCAACTCTGATAATTCAACTATGATGGCAGTTTTCTTTAACACAACATCTTCAGACGACGAGGCTTTGAACGCCGTTGTAAAAATGCGTGAACTCGCGGGAAAACAATGCTTCATCAGCGGAATGTCAGCTGTAGTTGAGGATATCAAGGAACTCACTATGAGTGAAATGGCATTGTATGTTGTTATTGCCGTTATATTGAATATGATTGTACTGAGTATTACGATCGACTCTTTCCTGGTGCCGGTATTCTTCATGACGAGCGTCGGAATGGCAATCATATATAACTTAGGCACAAACTTCCTTCAGGGGCAAATATCATTTATTACATTGGCTCTGGTCGCCGTGCTTCAGCTTGCAGTCACGATGGACTACTCAATTTTCCTGTGGGAAAGCTATAAAGAACACAAGAAATTATATCCCGGTGACAATAAGCAGGCAATGGCCAAAGCGATCGGAAAAACCTTTGTTTCGGTCGTATCAAGCTCTGTCACTACAGTTGCAGGATTTCTGGCATTGTGCTTTATGACATTCACATTGGGCGTTGATCTTGGTATTGTAATGGCTAAGGGCGTAGTAATCGGGGTTATCTGCTGTGTGACAATTCTTCCGGCATTTATACTTACCTTTGATAAGCTCATTACAAAAACAATGCACAAAGATATCATGCCGGCGTTCGATAAAGCGTCCGGGTGGATTATAAAACGTCATGAGGTATTTGCGGTATTATTTATCGCGCTGCTTATCCCGGCAGTATATGGTGAAACGCACACAAATGTTTACTACAATCTTACCTCTACCCTGCCCGAATCATTAAACAGCGTTATGGCAAACACCAAGCTTGAGCAGGATTACAACATGTCGTCGCAGCATATTTTGCTGGTCGATTCAGAACTTTCGGAAAAAGAAGTAAACAAAATGGTCGGCAGCATGAAGAAGGTCAACGGTGTTACATCGGCAATCAGCTTCGATACTCTGGTGGGACCGGCTATTCCGCGTGAAGCGATTCCTGATTCACTTTCGGAAATCGTAAAAAGTGACAAATGGCAAATAATAATACTTGGAACGGAATATGAGGTAGCGTCACCCGAAATAAACAATCAAATTTCCGAATTATCAAAAATTTTGAAAGAGTACGACAAAAACGGAATGCTTATCGGTGAATCCGCAGCAACAAAAGACCTGATCGAAATAACCGACAAGGATTTTAAGATAGTAAATATAATGTCCATCACATTTGTATTTATAATAATACTGTTTGCGATGAAGTCGATATCTCTGCCTGTGATACTTGTATCAGTGATTGAGTTTGCCGTTCTCATAAATATGGGTATATCGTGCTACACACACACCACAGTTCCGTTTATCGCGTCGGTAGTTATCGGCACGATACAGCTCGGAGCAACAGTCGATTACGCAATACTGATGACAACGAGATATAAATCAGAACGATCAGCAGGGGCTGACAAACACGAAGCTGTTTCAATAGCTCTTCAGACTTCCATAAAATCGATCATTGTCAGTGCTCTGGGATTCTTTGCAGCAACATTTGGCGTTGGCGTATATTCAAGTGTAGATATGATATCTCAACTGTGTACGCTTTTATCAAGAGGCGCAATAGTAAGTATGTTTGTTGTAAATCTTGTACTTCCTGCGATGCTTCTGCTGTTTGACAGAGTTATAATCGCTACGACACTTGATCTCAGACATTTGAGAAAGAACAAGAAACAATCCAATCAGATTTTTAACAAGTCAAAAAAGGTCATTGTATAAGAAGGAGCGTTATATTATGAAAAGATTAAGTAAAATAACAGCGGCTTTGTTGGCGGTAATGATTTCTGCAGGCAGCACCGGAATGTATGCAATGGCACACAAGGACAGCGCAGCAAAGAAAGCCGAGGAAGACAATCATAATCAGCCGGTAAATGAGGAAAGTTCTTCTGTAAGCACCTCCTCAGACGGCAATATAGAAAAGAGCGAAACGGTGTATGTTATCACCGATGCAGAAGGCAACAAAACAAAAACTATCGTTAGTGATTGGCTGAAAAACGGAAACGGCAGTGCTACTATCAACGACATCTCCGATCTCAGCAATATTGAAAATGTAAAACTTGACGGCGGATACAAAGCCGATGGTTCCGATATTTCATGGTCGGCCAACGGCGGCGATATCTACTACAAAGGCTACAGCGATAAGGAACTCCCGGTTGACATAAAGATAAGCTACAAGCTCAACGGAAACAGTATATCACCCGAGGAACTTGCAGGAAAAAGCGGCAAAGTCACGATTCGCTATGACTACATCAATAATTCAAAAAGCACCGTAGAAGTAAACGGAAAAAAGGCCGAAATGTACACTCCGTTTTTAATGGCCACAGGCGTGATGCTTGACGGAGATAAGTTCACAAATGTTAACGTAACAAACGGAAAAGTACTGTCCGACGGAAGCAGAACGATCGTTATCGGTTACGCACTCCCCGGATTAACGTCTAGTCTCGGACTTGACAGCAGCACAGAAATTAATATTCCCGAATATTTTGAGTTCACTGCAGACGTTACAGACTTTGAGCTTGAGAACACGATCACAGCCGGTACGTCAAACATCTTCTCCGATCTGGACATCAATTGTGACGATAAGCTTTCCGAACTTGAAAAGAAGCTTGACGAATTAAATGATGCAACAACCAAGCTTTCCAATGGCACAAGCGAATTGTGCAAGGGTCTGCAAACACTTCAGAGTAAAGTTCCCGAGCTTACCGCCGGAGTTGACGCTCTTGTATCGGGCGACCAACAACTCGACGGAGGTATCTCTACACTGGCAGGATCCACGCCTCAACTGGTAAGCGGTGCGGCAGCATTGGACAGCGGTGCAGGCGAGCTTTCTTCCGGCATAAGCTCCGCCAAAAGTGGTTCCGACACCATTTTATCCGGATTCAAAGCAGCAGAAGCCGGAATGAAGGAATTATCAGACGGCAGCAGTGCGTTGTCAGCAGGGTTGAAGAATGCAGACAGCGGCGCGGCAGCGTTAAAAAACGGAAGCGCCCAACTTGCAAACGGTTCAAAACAGCTTTCGGAAGGTGCAGATAAGCTCTACAACGGCGCAAAAACTTTGTCTGACGGTACAAATACACTCGCAGACAGTTCTGTTGAGCTTAACAATGGAATGACCTCGTTGGCTGATGGTATATCTTCCGCTAAAGACGGAGGCAGCACACTGGCAGCGGGTATCACCTCGGCGAAGGACGGCGCAGGAACACTGGCTGAAGGTGCAGCCGCAGCAAACGACGGAATGAGCAAATTGGCAGACGGAATCACGTCGGCAAAAGCAGGCGCACAATCGATCGCAGACGGAATATCATCTGCCAAATCAGGCGCAGATTCATTATCCGAAGGAGCAGCGTCACTGAAAGACGGCGGAGACAAAATAGCCGGCGGTATCACCTCAGCTAAGGACGGAGCAGCGGCTTTGGGCGAGGGTTCCGCATCTGCAAAAGACGGTGCAGAAACACTCAAGAATGGCATTACTTCTGCGGCAAGCGGTGCTCAGGACATTCAAAGCGGCGTTTCTTCCGCTAAATCGGGCGCGCAAAAGGTTGCCAACGGTATTACATCAGCAAAAGGCGGTGCAGATTCTCTTGCAGCAGGAATATCTTCCGCAAAAGACGGCGCAGAGACATTGGCGAACGGTATCTCATCGGCTAAAGACGGCACACAGTCGCTTTCGAACGGCATCACTTCCGCAAAATCAGGTGCAGATAATCTGGCAAAAGGAGCATCTGCAGCAAAAGCAGGCGCAAATTCACTTTCGGACGGAATAAACAAAGCCGGCGACGGTGCAAGATCACTTTCAAACGGAATAAATCAGGCAAGCAGCGGATTGGATACGATCATTACAGAAACCCAATCAGGCGCACAAAAGATCAACAATATGGCGAATGACATAAACGGCGCGGCAGATTCGCTCGATACAACTGTCAGCGGAAATCAGCAGGTTCTCGAAGGACTTCGCGCTATGCAGTCAAACTACGAACCCGATTCGGAGGAATATAAGCAGTTCGCCTCGATGATAGCAACACTTGAAACAACTATCGCAGGTCAGGAGCAGATATCCACAGGACTCAAAGAAAACGCTCAGTCGGCAGAAAACGATATGTCTAAACTGACAGGCGGATTATCTCAGCTCAGTTCGGCATTCAACGGTGACGGAACGGCTGAAAATCCGGGACTGAAAGCCGGTGCCGCCGCACTTGCCGGAGCGTTTGAAGGCTCGCAGGAGCAGCCCGGACTAAAAGCCGGTGCGCAGTCTTTGGCAAACGGACTTAACGACATTGACACGGGCGCGTCAAATCTGGCTCAGGGCATGGGCACGCTTGAAAGCGGAGCAAAGAATGCGTCAAACGGACTGGCACAGTTAGACGCAGGCGCGCGTAATCTTGTCAGCGGAATGGATCAGCTCAACAGCGGCGCGAATACTCTTACAGGCGGTATGAGTGATCTTGAAGTTGGATCATCTTCACTCGTAACGGGTCTTGAAAAACTCGAAACAGGAGCTGTTTCACTCAGCGACGGTTTGAATAAACTGGATAACGGCGCCGAATCTTTGTCAGGCGGTATTGCTAAGATAGATACGGGTATAGGTTCCCTGCTTGGCGGACTCATTAAACTTGATACAAATATGCCTTCATTCACAGGCGGCATTGATAAGCTTTCCACAGGTTCACAGACACTTGTCTCCGGTCTTGATAAACTCAATTCGGGTGCGTCATCTTTAACTGTTGGTATGAACGATCTCGACACGGGTGCCGTTTCCCTTTCAGGCGGAATGGCAAAGCTAAATGGCGGTGCGTCATCGTTGGCAGACGGTATGACAAAGCTTGACGCAGGTTCTGCCGCACTTGTAAGCGGTTTGACAAAGCTTGATAACGGTGCAGTGCTGCTCAAAGACGGCACAGGCAAACTTGTAAACGGCACATCCGATCTTAACAATGGTGCTGTAACGCTGACCAACGGTACAAAAGCACTAGCTGATTCGAGCGTTACATTATCGGACGGTGCAGCTGCACTTGCAAACGGCACAGGCACGCTTGCAGATGGTATCACAGCAGCAGCGGAAGGCAGCGAAAAACTTCAAAAAGGATTATCCTCACTGGGCGACGGAGTAACAAAGCTTGCAAACGGCGAGTCGCAGCTCAATTACGGTTTAGGCAAGCTTGAATCCGGCTCAAAGAACCTAAAATCCGGAACCTCTACCCTATACAGTTCTTCTCAAACACTCGACAGCGGCGTACAGTCGCTTAAAACAGGCAGCACAACGCTTTACAACGGACTTGTATCACTTCAGACAGGTGCCGGCGAGCTTTCAAGCGGTGTGGAAAAATTAGCTGACGGCTCAAAAGAATTAAACAGCGGTATGGGCAAATTCAAAAAGGAAGGTATCGACAAAATTCTTTCCGCATACAATAACGACATTGAACCATTATTCGAAAGAGTACAGAAGCTGACAGAACTTGGACACAGCTACAATAATTTCTCCGGAGCTGCCAATGGAGTGGACTCGGAAGTTAAGTTTATTTATGAAACTGAGGCTATAAAGAAATAATATTTTCAATGTGGAATGATATGAAATACGATAGATTATCACAACGACAAACACTTTTTGAGTGCGAAGAATTGTGAGCGAAAGTGAAAAGCTCACAGCGAGCATTCATTGCACATTGCTAAAGAATTCCCACGGTGTCAAAACTGTGGGAATTCTTTTCTTGACAATCGATAAAACATGCAATAAAATATTCACAGAGGCGTTTTTAAGCTCTCATGCCCAAGCGGTCATATTATAATAAGTGTGGGATCAAAAGATGAATTGTTATCAGGAATCACCGCCTATTTTGCGCGATTTTTTAGCTTACATGAGCAATATCGAGGGAAAATCTCAAAAAACCGTCAATGAATATTTCTGTGATCTTCGTACCTTTTTCAGATTTCTGAAATTGTCACGTTCAATGACAACTAAAGAAACAGAATTTAACGACATTCCGATAGATGACGTTGACATAAATTTAATAAAAACCGTCACGTTGAACGACGGTTATAATTTTATGCTGTTCCTTCAGCAGGACAGAGACAACAAACCTGTTACAAGGCGGCGGAAAGTATCGTCACTCTCGTCATTTTTTAAATATTTGACAAAGAAAAAAATGCTTCTTGAGTCAAACCCAATTGACGCATTGGAAAGTCCCAAAGTTGGAAAACGTCTGCCCAAATATCTGGAGTTAGACCAATGCTACACGCTGTTAAATTCTGTTGACGGTCCTTTTAAGGAACGTGATTACTGTATTTTGGTTCTGTTTCTCAACTGCGGAATGCGTCTGTCTGAGTTATGTGCAATTAATTATAACAGCATTACGCCCGAAGGAAAACTTAGAATTATCGGAAAAGGCAACAAAGAGCGAATAGTTTATTTAAACGACGCTTGTATCAATGCTGTCAAAAAATACATGGCGGTTCGTCCAAACGAAGGGCTTCACGATAAACATGCGCTGTTTATCAGCCGTAATATGAACAGAATGAGTCCAAGTGCTGTTCAGAGGCTTGTACAAAAATATCTTGCCAAAAGCGGATTGGACGGACAGGGATTTTCGGTTCACAAACTGCGGCACACTGCCGCTACACTGATGTACCAATACGGCGGAGTAGACATTCGCATACTGAAAGAGATTCTGGGACATGAGAATTTAGGCACAACAGAAATATATACGCATTTATCTGATTCACAAATGGAAAAAGCATTAAAATCAAATCCGCTCGCAAATATAGGAACAAATTCAAACGGCAAATAGACCATTTATTTATCAAAGCTCGCATTCCTGCGGGCTTTTTTATTATGTCGATTATTTTCACCATAATTTCAACAACAGCGAGCACTAAATTTAAATGTGCACTATAGCAAAAATCAGCATTATTTCAGTATTTTTCTTAATATATCAATACCCATTCGCTTTCTTGCAATGCAATTTTTAAAAATTTTTTAAGAAAATTTGAAAAATGTCTATTATTTTCACATCTATTGTGATATAATATTGTCACTAATTTAAAGAAAGGGGGGTGATAATTGATGGTCACTTATGAACTATTTGAAGAAACTTGTCAAAACGACATTGTCGGGAATTATGTTTCATATGGGATTATCTGCTATAAAGACAATAATGCTGATCTAATTATACATGACATATTCCTGGATCACAGTGACGCGGCTTGTTTTATTGATGGTCTCAACAAGTACAAACTCGATCCTATTCATCTTAAGCAGGTAATAGAAGAATATCTTCAATATGGGAATATGTAGCGGGCGCCCACTCGGGCACAGGCAGTTCGTGGCGGGTCGCACCCGCACAATATCATTAACTTAAGGTATTAACATGCCTCCGGCGGGCGGGACTCCGTCCCTGCACCCTGCAAGCCTTTTGAAAAAGGCTTGGCGAAAA
>CADCOF010000285.1 GCA_902802975.1 uncultured Ruminococcus sp.
TCACTCTCGACCGACTATTTTCGCACTGCAACAATTTATCATCGTTGTAATAAAGCACGACTTCACAAATAATTCCGCATTCTTCTCAACTCTCAAAACTCCGCACTTTAAATAGGGTTATTTCAATATTTGATCATGCTTTTCATATTTTTAGGGAGTAAAATCATGGATAAAACAAACGTTATGAGAATTCTCGATCAAAAGAAAGTTCGATATACTGCCTATTCTATCGGCGATAATTCGCAGATGACAGGCACTCAGGTGGCAGATGTTCTGAAAAAGCCTGCCGATGAGGTGTTCAAAACTTTAGTTACAGTTGGCAAAAGCGGGGCAAATTACGTATTTGTTGTGCCAATTGACAGTGAGCTTGATCTGAAAAAGGCTGCTAAAGCAGTAGGCGAAAAATCGATAGAGATGATAAAAAGCCGGGAGCTTCTTCCGCTTACCGGCTATATTCACGGTGGGTGTTCGCCTATCGGCATGAAGAAGTTTTTTACTACTACAGTTGATCAGTCTGCCGCAGATAAAAATACTATCTGTTTCAGTGCGGGCAAAGTGGGATTTCAGGTTGAAATAGTTCCGGGTGATCTTAATAAAGTTATTCGCTTTCGGTATGCTGATATCAGCGTGAAAACGAATAAATAAACAAACTGTCGCATATTATCAACATAGCATATTTACGTCAAAAAACGAAGGGAGATCGCTATGTTGAGAGATTATTTCAGAAAAATAATGTGCGTGCTGCTTGTATTCGTCGGTTTTGCTGTTAATGTTCCGTGTGCTTATGCGCAGAAGAGCGATGAGGCGGCAGGAGTAAACGCGCCCTCCGCAATATTACTTGACGCAGAATCGGGTTCGGTGCTTTGCGAGAAAAATTCGCATGAAAAACGTTCGTGCGCGTCACTGTCAAAGGTTATGCTTATGCTGCTTGCGTTCGAGGCGATAGACAGCGGAAAAACATCGCTTGATACAATGGTCACGGCGTCGCCGATAGCGTGTGCGCAAAACGGCGCGGATATCTGGCTTGTCGAAAGCGAGCAGCTGAGCGTTGAAGATTTAATAAAAGCTGTTGCAATGGTCGCGGCAAACGATGCAGCGGCCGCGCTTGCGGAACATCTCTGCGGCTCGATAGACGCTTGTGTAAAAGCAATGAATGACAAAGCGGCGGCGTTGTCGCTGAAAGATACTTCGTTCAAAAATATTACCGGAGATGACGCCGATGGGAATTATTCATCGGCGTATGATCTTGCAGTTATATCAAAGGAACTTGTGTCGCATAAAAAGTCGCTTAAATATACAAGCGAATGGCTTGATTATATACGAGATGGTGCAACGCAGCTTGTAAATACAAATAACTTGGTGAAAAGTTATGACGGAATGACGGGACTTCGAACGGGCACAACAACGCTTTCGGGAGCCTGCATGGCGGCGAGTGCGCAGCGGGACGATATGAGTCTGGTTGCGGTAGTTCTCGGTGACAAAACGTCGGACATGAGATTTTCGGATATTCAGCGTTTACTCGATTACGGTTTTTCGTCGTTTTCGTCTTATACGCCGCAAATTCCTCCGGAACTTCCGACAGAAATTCCTGTCGAGGGCGGAATGGAAGGAACTGTCAAGATTGACTATTCTCCGAATGAACAAATACTTATGCCGAGCGCAGACATTGAACTTATCGAGATCACATACCAATTGGAAGATAATCTGCAGGCACCGATTTCGGCAGGTCAGCAAGTCGGAACTGTAACCTACACATGCAAAGGACGGCAGATAGCCGAATATTGGATAACTGCCGGTGAAGATTCCGATGAAGTTAATTTCTTTGGAATATTTAAGATTTATCTCAATGATATGTTGTGTATTTTCGGCTGAGAATGACAATATAGCTATAGCATACGACATAAATCTTTTTCCAAACACTTTTTTTAGTGTGGAGTTGTTTTGCTAATTCGGAATGCGGAATGCGTAATGCGTAATTAATGCTCGATCTGAGTCCATCACTCTCGA
>CADCOF010000286.1 GCA_902802975.1 uncultured Ruminococcus sp.
ATGCCTCCGGCGGCAAGCCTTTTTGAAAAAAGGCTTGGCGAAAAACTTTGTGATGCTCTCTGTCTAACCTTAAGTTGATGACATTGGCGACAGAGGGGGAGGAAAGAAATAATGATACAGTAAAGTAATAGTATAGCGATAGAAGTTTGATTAAATAATAATACAAATTAAATCTATTTGTACAAAATGACGAACAATTTAAAATTTGCTCATTTATAGTAATAATGAAAAAAAGTGAATGAAAATAGCACGATCATCTGACTCGAAAACATTGACAAAAACGCAATGTGATGATAAAATTATCGTGTAAGACGCACATTCAAAATCCTTTTTTCACAATATCGGAGGTTGATTACTATTATGAAAAAAGTTGCCGTTATCATGGGCAGCGACAGCGATTTGCCTGTTGTTGATAAAGCCATGAAAACACTTGATGAGTATGGTGTGCCGTATGAGGTGCATGTATACTCTGCTCACAGAACACCGGTTCAGGCTAAGGAGTTTGCCGAGAATGCACGCAGTGAGGGCTTTGGCGCGATCATCTGCGCTGCGGGTAAAGCAGCTCATCTTGCAGGTGCGATAGCAGCAAACACTACGCTGCCTGTAATTGGTATCCCGGTAAAGTCCTCAACGCTTGATGGGCTTGACGCGCTGTTGTCTACCGTTCAGATGCCGTCGGGTATTCCCGTTGCGACTGTTGCTATAGATGGAGCCGCCAACGCTGCACTTTTGGCAATCGAGATCCTCTCGGTGTCAGATGATTCTCTTGCACAAATGCTTTCAGAAGTTCGTGCAGAAAATGCCCGTACAGTTTTGGAAAAGGATAAGGCTATTGCAGAAAAATACAATAAGTAATTACGCATTAAAGCGGTGACAACACCGTGTAATAAATTTAATATGGAGGAAGATTATCATGGAAAAGAAAGAGCAAATGTATGAAGGTAAAGCAAAGAAGGTTTACGCAACAGATGACGAGAACTACTGCATAGTATCCTACAAGGACGATGCCACAGCGAACAACGGTCTCAAAAAAGGTACAATCGTTGGCAAGGGCGTTATCAACAACAGAGTAACAAACCATCTTATGAGAATGCTTGAAAAAGAGGGTATCCCCACACATTATGTTGAGGAGCTTAACGACAGAGAGACAGTTGTGAAGAAGGTTACCATTGTTCCGCTGGAGGTTATTGTACGCAACATCGTTGCAGGTTCACTCTCAAAGAGACTTGGTGTTGAAGAGGGCGTAAAGCTCGGCAGAACAGTTCTGGAGTATTGCTATAAAGATGACGATCTCGGCGATCCTATGGTCAACGATTACCATATTCTGGCAATGGGATGGGCTACAGATGAGGAGCTTGCAACTATTGCCAAGTATGCTTTTAAGATCAACGAAATCCTTACCGAGTACCTCAAAGAGGCAAATATCGAGCTTATCGATTTCAAGCTTGAATTCGGAAAAACTCCCGATGGAACCATTGTTCTTGCAGATGAGATTTCTCCCGATACATGCCGTTTCTGGGACAGCAAGACAAATGAAAAGCTTGACAAGGATCGTTTCCGCCGCGATATGGGCGGGGCAGAGGACGCTTACCGTGAGGTAATGAAACGTCTGCTCGGAGAATAATCAATTTGACACTTAATTGTTGGGAGAATTTTTATGATTGATAATTCCGGTAAGCTGCATGAGGAATGCGGTGTGTTTGCGGTGTTCAGTAATACTGTTACCGATGTTGCTTCTACAGTGTACTACGGACTTTTTGCCCTTCAGCACAGAGGGCAGGAGGGCTGTGGTATAGCTATCAACAATGACGGCGTGATAAGCAGCTACAAGGATCTGGGGCTTGTAAATGACGTTTTTAGTATGGATGTTATGAATAAGCTCGGTCAGGGCAATATGGCGATCGGTCATGTGAGATACGGTACTACAGGCAGCAATGACCGCAGTAATGTCCAGCCAATCGTTGTAAATCACGTGAAAGGCAGAATGGCACTCGCCCACAACGGCAATCTTGTAAACGCAGTCGCACTTCGTGAAGAGTTGGAGTTAAACGGTTCGATTTTTCACACAACGAGCGACCTTGAAGTTATTTCTTATGTTATTACAAAAGAAAGACTCAATTGCCCTTCAATCGAAGATGCAGTCAATAAAGCGATGAATCGTATTGACGGTGCATATTCACTCGTTGTTATGTCACCTTCAAAGCTTATCGCAGCGCGTGACCCCAGGGGTTTCCGTCCGTTGTGCTACGGACAAACCGAAGACGGGCGTTATATCGTTGCGTCGGAAACTTGCGCACTTGACGCGGTGGGTGCAAAATTTATCAAGGATATTGAACCGGGCGAGATAGTTGTATTCTCGGCAGAAGGCATACGTTCGATTAAAGATCACTGCAACGAAAAGAAACAATCACTGTGTATTTTTGAGCATATTTATTTTGCAAGACCCGATTCGTTTGTTGATGGAAGAAGTGTTCACGCATCGAGAGTCAGAGCGGGTGAACTGCTCGCAAAGGCACATCCGGTTGATGCCGATGTTGTTGTGGGTGTACCGGATTCCGGTTTGGATGCAGCTATTGGTTATGCTAAGGAGTCAGGTATTCCTTACGGAATAGGCTTCATAAAAAACAAATATATAGGAAGAACGTTTATCGCTCCCGGTCAGAAGTCAAGAGAAGACAGAGTGAAGATTAAGCTCAATCCCGTTGCGGAAGTTGTTGCGGGAAAAAGAGTGGTTATGGTTGACGACTCGATAGTAAGAGGTACGACCAGTGCGAGAATAGTTCGCCTTATTCGTGAGGCGGGTGCTACTGAGGTACATGTCCGCTCATCTGCACCGCCGTTTATCGCACCTTGCTATTACGGCGTAGACATCGATTCAAAGGATAAGTTGATAGCATGTAAGCACACAATTCCGGAAATCTGTGAGATAATCGGCGCAGATTCTTTGGGATATTTGGGCTATGAAGATGTAAAAAAGATTGCTGAGGGCGGACATTGCAAGGGCTTCTGTTACGCTTGCTTTGACGAACAGTATCCAACCATAGTTCCGAAGGAAAGAAAAAATATTTTTGAGCAGCCCATTCCGGAAGAAAAAAAATTAAAGAACAAAAAGGGTGATGAATAATGAACAGCAGCAGCGAAAGCTACAAATCAGCAGGTGTTGATATAACAGCCGGTTACAGAGCTGTAGAGCTTATGAAGAGTCACATTGCACGTACAATGACGCCCGGTGTTGTATCTGATATCGGCGGATTCGGAGGCCTTTTTGAACTTGATCTTGAGGGAATAAAAAAGCCCGTTTTGGTATCGGGCACCGACGGTGTGGGCACAAAGCTTAAGATCGCTTTTTTAATGGATAAGCATTCTACTGTTGGTATAGACTGCGTTGCAATGTGTGTAAATGACATCATTTGCTGTGGGGCTAAGCCACAGTTCTTCCTTGATTACATAGCATGCGGAAAGAATATTCCCGAACGCATTGAAGCTATCGTAGAGGGTATTGCAGAGGGCTGCGTGCAGTCGGGCTGCGCGCTTATCGGCGGTGAGACTGCCGAAATGCCGGGATTTTATCCGGAGAATGAATACGATCTCGCAGGCTTTTCTGTTGGCGTTGTAGATAAGGCTAAGATACTTGACAAAACTACTGTAAAAGAAGGCGACGCTATAATCGCTCTTGCGTCAAGCGGTGTTCATTCAAACGGTTTTTCGCTTGTCAGAAAGGTTTTCGGAATTGGCGAGGATATAGCTCACGATATGGATTTGCTGACTCCGTGCAGCAACCTTGATGGACATTCTGTTGCAGAAACACTGCTTACTCCTACAAAGATTTATGTTAAGCCTATGCTTGCGCTTTTTGAAGAAGTAAAGGTAAAGAGCGTATCTCATATCACCGGCGGCGGATTTTATGAGAATATTCCGAGAAGTCTGCCCGAAGGACTTACCGCAAAAATAGATAAGTCGGCTTTGAAGATTCTTCCGATTTTCGATCTCATCATGAGTGTTGGAAATATTCCCGAGAGAGATATGTTCAACACATTTAATATGGGCGTTGGAATGAGCGTTATTGTTGATAAGGCGGACGCACAGAAGGCTGTGGATATCCTTCGCGAAAACGGTGAGGACGCATACGTAATGGGCGAGGTTATCTCCGGCAGCCAAGGAGTTGTTATAGAATGAGCGAGGGCAAGATAAATATTGCCGTGTTTGTATCGGGAGGCGGTACAAATCTGCAGGCTCTTATCGATAAACAAAAAAGCGGAGTGATCTCAAGCGGTAAGATCAAGCTTGTTATTTCAAGCCGTGAAGACGCTTATGCGATTAAGCGCGCAAAAAAAGCCGGTATTCCGTGTGAGGTCGTATCAAAGAGGGAATGCGGCAGTCAACAGGAATTCGAAAAAAGGATATTATCACTTTTGAAAGAGTATAATATTGAGTTGATTGTACTTGCCGGCTTTATGTCGATACTCAGTGAGAACTTTACCGCAAAGTATCCGAAAAGAATAGTTAACGTTCATCCGTCGCTGATTCCGTCGTTCTGCGGAAAAGGTTACTTCGGACTTCATGTTCACGAAGCCGCGCTTGCCTACGGTGTAAAGGTGACCGGTGCAACGGTGCATTATGTTAATGAGATACCCGACGGCGGTGAAATCATTATGCAAAAGGCTGTTGAAGTATGTGACGGAGATACGCCCGAAACGCTGCAAAAGCGAGTTATGGTCAATGCAGAGTGGATCATACTTCCGCAGTCTGTTGAAAAGGTGTCCGCACTTCTTTTGAAGGAAAAGTCGTAAAGGAGATATTTCTATGAATGTATATCAAACCGAAAATATCGGCAGTCGTATAAAAGGAAATCCGTATGTCGGAAGAGGTATTGTTGTCGGCAAGACAAGTGACGGAAAAAAAGCTGCAGTTGCGTATTTTATTATGGGACGCAGTGATAACAGCCGAAACAGAATATTTGTTGAAAACGGCGACGAAGTGATTATTCACCCGTATGACGCAAGCAAAGTTGAGGATCCGTCGCTTATCATTTATTCGCCTATCAGAAAGATCGACAATAAGCTTATTGCTACAAATGGTGATCAGACCGACACGATTTACGATTTTGTAAATGACGGAAAGAGCTTTGAGGACGCGCTGGAAACAAGAGAGTTTGAACCGGACGGTCCTAACTGGACGCCAAGAATAAGTGCTATGCTTACATTCGGCGAAAAGCTGACTTATAAGATGAGCATACTCAAAAGTGCCGACGAGCAGGGCAGCGAGTGCAGCAGATTCACATTCAGCTACACAGCACTTTCCGGAGTAGGGCATTTTATTCACACATATGTGACAGACGGAAATCCTATTCCTACATTCATGGGGGAACCGGAGCGTGTAAATATTCCCAACGACATAGACGAGTTTACAAACGATATTTGGGATAATCTTGATACAAACAACAAGATCGCTCTTTACGTTAGATACGTTGACCTTGAAACAGGTGAAAATACAAACCGTATGATCAATAAATTTAGCTGAAAGTGAAAGGATTTGCAAATTATGGCATCACAGAAGGAGCGTTATATATCGCCGTTTTCAACTCGCTATGCAAGTGAGGAAATGCAGTATATTTTCTCCGAGCAGTTTAAGTTTACAACATGGCACAAGCTGTGGATTGCACTTGCAAAAGCAGAGAAGGCTGCGGGGCTTAATATAGACGGCAAGCCGGTTATCAGTGACGAGCAGATAGCGGAGCTTGAAAAGTTCAAAGATATCGTAGATTACGAAACAGCCGAGGCGAGAGAAAAGGTAGTTCGTCACGATGTTATGTCGCATGTTTATGCATACGGAAAGCAGTGCCCGAATGCCGAGGCTATAATACATTTGGGCGCAACCTCATGTTATGTGGGTGACAATACCGATGTGATTATTTTGAAGGAAGCGTCAAAGCTTGTTCTTAAAAAATGCGCACAGGTAGTGAAGAATCTTTCGGAGTTTTCCGAAAAATATAAATCGCTGCCATGCCTTGCCTATACTCATTTGCAGCCGGCGCAGCTCACTACAGTGGGAAAACGTGCAACTCTTTGGATGTATGAGCTTATTTCGGATATCGAAAATCTTGAATATCAGCTTTCAAACCTTAAGCTGCTCGGCTCTAAGGGTACAACCGGTACGCAGGCAAGCTTTATGGAGCTTTTCGGAGGCGATGAGTCCAAGGTAAAGCTTGTTGAAGAACTAATTGCAAAGGATATGGGTTTTGAGAGAACAGTTGCTGTATCCGGTCAGACATACTCGAGAAAAACAGACGCATATTTTCTTGCAGCACTTTCCGGAATTGCTCAGAGTGCTTACAAGTTTTCAAACGATCTTCGCATTCTGCAGTCGTTTGAAGAGATGGAGGAGCCTTTCGAAAAAAATCAGATCGGCTCGTCCGCTATGCCATACAAGCGTAACCCGATGAGAAGTGAGAGAATTTCTTCACTCGCAAGATATGTGATCGTAGATTCACTTAACCCCGGTCTGACTGCCGGTACTCAGTGGTTTGAGAGAACGCTTGACGACAGCGCAAACAAAAGAATATCTGTTGCCGAGGCGTTCCTTGCAGTTGATTCGATTCTGAATATATATATTAATATTACGTCCGATCTCGTTGTTAATGATAAGGTTGTAACACGCAGAGTTATGGAGAAACTGCCGTTTATGGCAACTGAAAACATCATGATGAAGGCTGTAAAGAACGGCGGCAATCGCCAGGAACTGCATGAACTTCTTCGTCAGCACAGTCATGCAGCAGCTGCAAGAGTTAAGCGTGAGGACGGAGTAAACGATCTCGTGGATAGAATCGCCGATGATCCCGCATTCCCTGTTACAAAGGAGGAGATCATAAACGAGCTTGACCCGAGTCTCTATATAGGCAGATGCGTATCGCAGGTAAACGAGTTCATCGAGAATGAGGTAAGCCCCGTATTGTCGAGACTTTATGAGGGCGAGATCACTTCCGAGCTTAAGGTGTGATCTTATGAGAGAGCTTGAGACAGAAAGACTTCGTCTGCGATATATCAATGAGGACGATGCCGAAGCGATTTTTTACGGATGGGCAAGCGACCCCGAGGTTTCAAAGTATGTTACATGGAATGCTCATACAAATATTAATGAAACAAAATATGTCTTGGACATCTGGATAAAAGAATATGATGATCCCGGCACTTACAGATGGGGGATCGAACGTAAAGAAGACAAAGCCCTCATGGGCATGATAGATGTTGTGGAACAAGACAATGGCGCTCCCGTTATCGGTTATTGCAGCGCAAAGAAGTATTGGGGAAACGGTTACATGACTGAAGCGTTAAAGGCAGTCATGGAGGAGCTTTTCAGCGACGGAATAAACACCATAAAAATATCCGCCGTTGATGAAAACATTGGCAGCAACAGAGTAATACAAAAATGCGGTTTTTGTTTTGTTGATAAAGAAAAAAGACCGTTGTCGGAAATGAAACCCGATACAATAGTAACCATTAATAATTATCGTTTCGACAGATAAATGGAAAGGACTTTTTCATGAAAGAATTTGAATTGAAATACGGCTGCAACCCTAATCAAAAGCCGTCAAAAATATTCATGCACGACGGCAGCGATCTGCCGATCGAAATACTCAACGGAAAGCCCGGATATATCAATTTTCTGGACGCTTTCAACAGCTACCAGCTTGTGAAGGAGATCAAGGAAGCCGTAGGTATGTGTGCGGCTGCAAGCTTTAAGCACGTAAGCCCCACATCTGCTGCAGTCGGCAAAAAGCTGCCCGAAAAGCTCAAAAAGGCATGCTTTGTTGACGATATCGAGGGTTTGGACGACTCTCCGCTTGCTTGTGCTTATGCAAGAGCAAGAGGTACAGACAGAATGTCGTCGTTCGGTGACTGGATTGCTCTTTCCGATGAGTGTGATGCAACAACAGCAATGCTCATCAAGCGCGAGGTATCCGATGGCATAATTGCACCCGGATATTCCGACGAAGCGCTCGAAATCCTCAAGACAAAGAAGAAGGGCAATTACAACATCGTAAAGATCGATGAGAGTTACAAGCCTGATCCCATCGAGCGTAAGCAGGTGTACGGCATAACATTTGAACAGGGAAGAAATGAATTCAAGATCAACCGCGAACTTCTCGAAAACGCGGTAACAGCAAATAAGACTATTCCCGATGAGGCGCAAATTGATCTTATCATTGCTCTTATTACGCTGAAATATACACAGTCAAATTCCGTTTGTTATGCAGTTGACGGACAGGCTATAGGCGTTGGTGCAGGTCAGCAGTCAAGAATCCACTGCACACGCCTTGCAGGAAACAAAGCTGATATCTGGCATTTGCGTCAGCATGACAAGGTGCTGAATCTGCCATTCCTCGATACACTTGGCAGACCCGACAGAGATAACGTTATCGATGTGTATATTTCTGATGACGATGAAGATGTTCTCGGCGACGATGTATGGCAGCAGTATTTCAAGACTCGCCCCGAACCGCTCACTCGTGAGGAGAAAAAAGAGTATCTTTCAGAAATTACAGGCGTATCGCTTGGTTCCGATGCATTTTTCCCGTTCGGCGACAATATCGAGCGCGCAAGAAGAAGCGGCGTTTCATATATCGCTCAGCCTGGCGGCTCGATTCGTGACGATAATGTAATCGAAGCCTGCAACAAATATGATATGGCAATGGTATTTACAAAAATGAGATTGTTCCATCATTAATAAACATATCTACATTGTAAGCCGTACAGACATAGTAAAACATATTCGCTGTGCCTGTGCGGTTTTGGCATATATTCTTATTGAATTGAACCAAAGAAAACGGAGGTAATTCACCATGAAGATCATGGTAGTAGGCGGGGGCGGAAGAGAGCATGCTATAATCAAGAAGCTCAAAGAAAGCCCCGAATGTGAAAAGATATGGGCACTGCCCGGTAATGGCGGTATCGCTTTTGATGCGGAGTGCGTTGGCATTTCCGCAACTGATATTGATGGTATCGTAGAATTTGCAAAGAATAATCCCGTAGATTTCGCAGTTGTTGCACCCGACGATCCGCTTGTATTGGGCTGCGCAGACAGACTGAGAGAACTTGGCATACCGTGTTTCGGCCCGAATGCCAATGCAGCCATTATTGAAGGCAGCAAGGTTTTCTCTAAAAATATGATGAAACAGTTTGGTATTCCTACTGCAAAATATGAGGTGTTTGACAACATACAAGAGGCTCTCGATTATCTGAAAACTGCTCCGATTCCCACAGTAATCAAGGCGGACGGTCTTGCTTTGGGAAAGGGCGTTATTATTGCCGAAACGAGAGAAGACGCACAAGCGGCAGTTCGCTCAATGATGGAAGATAAGGTATTCGGCGAAAGCGGCAGTAGAGTAGTTATCGAGGAATTTTTGACAGGTCCCGAGGTTTCGGTTCTTTCTTTTACCGACGGTAAAACTGTAGTTCCTATGGTTTCCAGTATGGATCACAAGCGCGCCCTCGATGGAGACAAAGGTCTAAACACAGGCGGTATGGGAACCGTAGCACCGAATCCGTATTATACCGAAGATGTAGCAAAACGCTGCATGGACGAGATATTTATTCCAACAATGAACGCTATGAATTCTCTCGGCAGAACATTCAAGGGCTGTTTGTATTTCGGTTTAATGATCACCGAAAACGGTCCCAAAGTAATAGAGTATAACTGCCGATTCGGTGATCCCGAAACACAGGTCGTTTTGCCGCTTCTTGAGAGCGATCTTCTTGAGATAATGAAAGCCGTAGAAGATGAAAGATTGTCCGATGTTGAAGTCAAGTTTGCAGACAAGAGTGCTTGCTGTGTTGTGCTGGCGTCCGAGGGCTATCCCAAAAAGTACGAGAAGGGTTTTGAAATAACTATCGGAAAGCTTGCTGAAAATGCCGATTATTATATAGCCGGTGCAAAGCTCGAAAACGGTAAACTTCTCACAAACGGCGGCAGAGTGCTGAATGTTGTAGCGTCAGCCAATACTCTGAAAGCTGCAATAGATGACGCATACAAGGCGAGCGAAAATATCACATTTGCAAATGCTTACCGCCGCAGTGACATAGGACGCAGGGCACTTGCCGCACTTCAAGATGAATAATATCGGGGGGATTTTCGTTGGTTTACAGAATATATGTTGAAAAGAAGCCGCATCTTGCACATGAAGCAAACACACTTTGCGGAGATTTGAAAAACCTGCTTGGTATCGACAGCATTGAAAAGCTGCGTATCCTCAACCGCTATGATGCTGATAATATCGATAAGGCGCTTTTTGAATACAGTGTAAAGACAGTTTTTTCCGAGCCGCAGCTTGATATTACAACTGAAGAGATCGGAGATACCAACGGTGCGTATGTTTTTGCGGTAGAGCCGCTGCCCGGTCAGTTTGATCAGAGAGCTGATTCCGCTGCTCAGTGTATACAGATCATTTCGCAGGGCGAACGCCCGCTGATTCGCTGTGCGAAGGTTTACATTGTTTATGGCAATGTAACGAAAGAGGAGCTTGATCATATCAAAAAATATGTGATCAACCCCGTAGAATGCCGCGAAGCGTCTCTTGAAAAACTTGATACGCTTGTGTCGCGTTATGATATCCCCACGGAAGTAGAAACACTTGATGGTTTCAACTCTCTCGATGAGAACGGGCTTGAGTCATTTTTGGTATCGAAGGGGCTGGCAATGGATCTTGATGATCTGAAATTCTGCCAAAACTATTTCAAAAGTGAGTACAGAGACCCTACTATCACAGAGATCAAAATGATCGATACATATTGGTCGGATCACTGCCGCCATACTACATTCCTTACGACGATAGATAACGTGACATTTGAAGACAAGCTTCTTCAAAATGCGTACAACGAGTATATCGAGCTTAGAGCAAAGCTTAACAGAACAAAGCCCATAAATTTGATGGATATAGCAACCATAGGTGCAAGATATCTGAAATCTCAAGGTAAACTTGACAAACTTGACGAGTCCGAAGAGATCAACGCCTGCACCGTTAAGATGACTGTTGATGTGGACGGAAAACCCGAGGAGTGGCTGCTTCTATTTAAAAATGAAACTCACAACCATCCCACAGAGATCGAGCCGTTCGGCGGTGCAGCGACTTGTATTGGCGGTGCCATACGTGATCCTCTTTCGGGCAGATCGTATGTTTACGGCGCAATGCGTGTTACCGGTGCAGCCGACCCGTTGAAGCCCGTAAACGAAACAATGCCCGGAAAACTTCCTCAAAGAAAGATAGTTACAACTGCGGCTGCTGGCTACAGTTCATACGGCAATCAGATCGGTCTTGCAACAGGTCAGGTGGACGAAATATATCATGACGGATACGCTGCAAAGCGTTTGGAGATCGGTGCCGTAATCGCTGCCGCACCTGCGGAAAATGTCAGAAGAGAGCGTCCCGATCCGGGCGATATAGTCATTCTTCTTGGAGGCAGAACAGGACGAGACGGCTGCGGCGGCGCAACAGGTTCATCAAAATCGCACACTTTGTCATCACTTGAAAGCTGCGGTGCAGAGGTTCAAAAGGGTAACGCACCCGAAGAAAGAAAGCTGCAAAGACTTTTCAGAAACAAGGAAGCGTCACTGCTCATAAAACGCTGCAACGATTTCGGCGCAGGCGGCGTGTCGGTGGCCATTGGTGAACTTGCCGACGGACTGGAGATAAACTTAAACTCTGTTCCGAAAAAATATGACGGTCTTGACGGAACGGAGCTTGCTATCAGCGAATCGCAGGAGCGTATGGCGGTGGTTGTCGAGCCTAAGGACGCGGAAAGATTTATGGAGCTTGCCGCACTTGAAAACCTTGAAGCAACCGTCGTCGCTACGGTACAGGCTGAACCTCGCCTTGTAATGAAGTGGAACGGAAAGAGTATAGTAGATATTTCGAGAGATTTTCTGAACTCAAACGGCGCGGAGAAACATATCGACATAACTCCCGACGCCCCCAAATCATTCGAGAAAACGTTTGGTGAAAGCTTTACGGAAAATATGAAAGAGCTTGCCGGTGATCTCAATGTTTGTTCAAAGAGAGGCTTGTCCGAAAGATTCGATTCAACTATCGGTGCCGGTACGGTACTTATGCCGTTCGGCGGAAAGAATCAGATCACGCCGTCACAGGCAATGGTGCAGAAAGTTTCGGTTGAGCAAAAG
Source organism: uncultured Ruminococcus sp. (assembly GCA_902802975.1). Classification (GTDB taxonomy): domain Bacteria; phylum Bacillota; class Clostridia; order Oscillospirales; family Acutalibacteraceae; genus RUG592. Next base: position 12,172 of record CADCOF010000286.1, read on the forward strand.
CATACAAAGACTTGTTCGGCAATGGCGTGGGGCTACAACCCGTTTATAATGGAAAAAAGCCCATATCACGGCGCATATCTTGCTGTTGTTGAGTCTATAGCAAAGCTTATTTCGGTCGGCGCATCGTTTGAAGATGTGTATTTGACATTCCAGGAGTATTTTGAGCGTCCGAACCGCGATGGAAAACGCTGGGGAAAGCCACTTTCCGCTCTTCTCGGCGCATTGAAGGCGCAGCTTGATTTTGAGTGCGGTTCTATCGGCGGAAAGGATTCAATGTCCGGCTCCTTCGAACAGCTTGACGTTCCTCCTACGCTTGTTTCATTTGCCGTAACTACAGACAGCGTTGATAATATAAAATCTAACGAATTCAAAAAGCCAGGTCATAATGTCGTACTTATTAAACCCGAATACGATGAAAACGGACTTCCAAAGAGTGAATCCGTGAAAAAAGTATTTGCTCAGGTTACGGAGTTTCTGCGTTCGGGTAAGGCTGCTGCCGCATATACTCCCACGTTCGGTGGCGTTGGCGAAGCCGTTATGAAGATGGCTTTCGGCAATGATATCGGTTTTGAGTATGAAGAAACAGTTTCACTCGATACAATATTTGGCTACAATTACGGCGCATTCCTACTTGAACTTACCGATAATTCTGTTGTAGGTCAGCTTATTGGTAAGACGGTATCAAATGAATCGATTACATATAAAGATGAGGAGATATCGCTCGCTTCTCTCCTGGAGATTTATGAAAATAAACTGGAGCCTGTTTATTCGTGCAATATCCCCACGGAAAAGAAGGATATTCCCACATTCTCATCGCCGGCAAAGAAGCGTCCTTCACCTGTGATCAAGACAGCAAAGCCTCGTGTCGTTATTCCTGTATTCCCCGGTACCAACTGTGAGTTCGACACGGCAAAGGTTCTCAGAGACGCAGGCGCAGAGCCTGAGATAATTGTGATCAACAACTTGTCTGCAAGTGGTATTGCACAGTCAGTGGAACATATCGCAGACAGAATATCAAAATCACAGATCATTTTCATTCCCGGAGGCTTCTCGGGCGGTGATGAGCCTGATGGTTCCGGTAAGTTCATCACGGCGTTTTTCCGCAACAGCCGGATTAAGGATGAGGTTACAAAGCTTCTTGAAAACAGAGACGGCTTGATGGCAGGCGTGTGCAACGGTTTCCAGGCACTGATCAAGCTCGGTCTTGTTCCGTACGGAAAGATCATTGATACGGACGAGAGCTGTCCCACACTTACATATAACACCATTGGCAGACACCAGTCGCGCCTTGTTAGAACGAGAATTGTGTCGAACAAATCGCCGTGGCTTATGAACACAAAGGTGGGGGATGTATATACCGTTGCGATATCTCACGGAGAGGGCAGATTCCTTGCCGACAACAACACAATTCTTCGACTTGCTCAGAATGGGCAGATAGCAACGCAGTATGTCGATCTTGACGGCAATGCCACAAATGACGTCAGATTTAACCCGAACAATTCCGCATTTGCTGTTGAGGGCATTACATCTCCCGATGGAAGAGTTTTCGGAAAGATGGGTCACTCCGAGCGTATAGGATACGGTCTTTACAAGAATGTTCCCGGAAATTATGATATGGAGATGTTCGAGGCCGCAGTGAAATATTTTAGATAACAATTTAGATATACACCTGCGTCACGTACAAACCGGCGCAGGTGATTAATAAAGTCTATTGTTATCAAGTTCATTGGCACAATGGAGGTATAAAATGTACAAAAGCGATATAGAAATAGCTCAGTCGGTAGAAATGAAAAATATTACCGATATCGCAGCTGCTGCAGGAATAGAAAATAAATATTTGGAACAGTACGGAAATCATAAAGCAAAGATCGATCTGTCACTTCTCAAAGAGGATACAAGAGAAGACGGTAAGCTTATCTTGGTAACTGCAATTACTCCCACTCCGGCGGGAGAGGGCAAGACCACTACTACGATAGGTTTATCTGACGGTTTGAAGCGTATCGGCAAAAAAGTTGTGGTAGCACTGCGCGAGCCGTCACTCGGACCCGTTTTCGGTATCAAGGGCGGTGCAGCAGGCGGCGGTTACTCTCAGGTAGTGCCTATGGAGGACATTAATCTTCATTTTACAGGTGACTTCCATGCTATCGGTGCTGCAAACAACCTTCTTGCGGCAATGCTCGATAATCATATTTATCAGGGCAACAAACTCAACATCGATCCCAGACGCATCACATGGAAACGCTGTGTTGACATGAACGACCGCCAGCTTCGTTTTATTACGGACGGTCTCGGAGGCAGAGTGAACGGAGTACCGCGAGAAGACGGATTCGATATCACTGTAGCGTCCGAGGTAATGGCAGTTTTGTGCTTGGCGTCGTCGATTACCGATTTGAAGGAACGCCTTTCTCGCTTAATCGTCGGTTATACTTACGATGAAAAGCCTGTAACAGCGGGCGATCTGAATGCAGCCGGTTCTATGGCTGCGCTGCTTAAAAATGCACTTAAGCCAAATTTGGTTCAGACTCTTGAAGGTACGCCGGCACTCGTTCACGGCGGACCGTTTGCGAATATTGCTCACGGCTGCAATTCCGTGACAGCAACCCGCATGGCGTTGAAACTCGGCGATTATGCAGTTACCGAAGCAGGCTTCGGAGCCGATCTCGGCGCGGAAAAATTTCTCGATATCAAGTGCAGATATGCAGGTCTTACTCCTTCTGCGGTCGTTGTTGTGGCTACTGTTCGTGCGCTGAAAATGCACGGCGGTGCTGCCAAAACAGAACTGGGTCAAGAAAATCTTGCCGCTCTCGAAAAGGGTATCCCGAATTTACTTCGACATGTGTCCGCAATAAAAAATACCTATGGACTGCCTTCTGTTGTAGCAGTTAACAGATTCCCAACGGATACGGACAGCGAGATCGAACTGATCATAAACAAATGCAAAGAGCTTGGCGTTAATGTTTGCCTTTCGACTGTTTGGGCAGACGGCGGCAAGGGCGGCGAAGAACTCGCAAAGGAAGTAGTTCGTTTGTGCGAGGAAGAAAAGCCCGATTTCAGATTTAGCTATGATTTAAACGATACTGTAGAAAACAAGATATCGTCAATAGTAAGAAATGTATACGGAGGCAGCGGTGCAGTGCTTACGCCTGCGGCTCAAAAACAACTGGATAGAATTAATGCTCTTGGATATGACAAACTTCCCATTTGCATGGCGAAAACACAGTACAGCTTATCAGATGACCCTTCAAAGCTTGGTGCGCCGGAAGATTTCACAGTAACGGTACGGGAGCTTAAAATATCCGCGGGCGCGGGATTTATTGTAGCTCTTACAGGCTCCATCATGACAATGCCGGGTCTTCCGAAATCTCCTGCCGCAGAGCGGATAGACATAGATGAAAACGGTGTGATCAGCGGTCTTTTTTAAGACCCTTCACTGCGTTCAGGGTGACAAACGTAACAAATATATTGTACAAAATCACAAACAATTGTAAATTTACTCATTTATAGTTAATAAAAAGTTTTTTGCGCAGCTTTTTTTCAAAAAAGCTGCCGAGGGTGTGGGGCGAGCAGCCCCACAAAATAGCTAAAGTTTTCTAAAA
>CADCOF010000287.1 GCA_902802975.1 uncultured Ruminococcus sp.
ACGGCTCCCAGCCGTCGGGGACGGTTCCCAACCGCCGTAAGGCGGTGGAGGGGTTCATGCTCAGAACTTTTGGCACAGTCTGAATTACGAATTAGCAAAACAACTCCACTCTCCACCCTCCACACTTAAAAATGTGTTTAGGTAAAGACTTATATCGTTTACTATATAAGCAGCAAACGCGGCGAAGACCAGCGTTAATAATACAGCTCGACGGAACCGGGTGCAGCGGCACGCTGCATAAAATTTTTTATTTATTACAAGGATTTTATTGCATTTTTGGGGAATATTTGGTATAATGGATTTGTGAGGTGGATTATTATGAGTACCGCAATTTTTGACAAATCCGTGGAGTTCCTTGCGCAGATAACTTTATTCAATGAATCTTATTCCAAATCGGGGTTGGACAGAACTATTACAAACAGATTGGTTCAGGCTGCCGCCGAGATGGGTACACATATCAATAAATCTGTTTACGGAAATGATAAAGCTGCTTTCAATGCGTGTTTGCAGGACGCGTTAAAATATTCTGTAGAGTGCATGTTTCTTTTGAAAGCTATCAGTTCTACAAATCTGTTCCCGTATGATTATGTGTTTTTAATTACAATGGTTCAGGATATTAAAAATGTGCTTATCGCGTCACTGAATGCCAATAAACCGCAGCAGGATCAGAGCGCAACGCAGAGTAAATGGAACAAATATAACAGCGGCACAGCCGGAAGATTTTCTACATAAATTCAGGTATTTTTATAATATTTTGTTTTGTGTTAATATCTGTCCGTATTAAGTGAAAATACGGGCAGAGGTTTTTGCGCTTTTGTTGTAACAGATGAGCCGAGGTGAGATAATGGCAGATTTAAACGAGCCGGTATTTGGATTTATAAAATGTCCGATTTGCGGTGACCTTACAAGAGCATCATCATATAGATGTCAGGCGTGCAACAGTGTATTAAAAGCGCGCACCGAAACACCAATAGAGACGTTTTCGTCCGAAGGAAGAGTTAGCGCGTCTTTTCAGCAGCAGGGGCAAAGACAGCCGCAGAGCGTACAGCTGCAAAAGCAGAGCCGGGAGCAAGGGGCGTCTTCAAATCAAGATCAAGGACGTCCGCCGAGTATTCAGGTTCAGCAGCAGAATTTTCAGCCGTCAAGCGTAATAATTCCGCAAAGCGGCGATGTTTTTTCGTCCGAAAACCGACAGGTGGCAAACGGGGGGTACACTCAGCAGCACACTACCGAAGAAGTGTCCAAAAAATATGCCGGAGTGGAAGCTGTGGCAACGGGTGTGTTCTCGTCGGACAACAGGAAGGTTTACGGCAAAAAATACGAGTATGTTAATAAAGAGCCGACCGGTTACGAGACTTTTTCTTCCGAGACATACGCGCAGCAGCGCACTGCAAATGAACAGACCGTCAAAGTCAATGCGGATTCTGATGTCAATCCGTATGGAACGATGACAAAAGTACACTATCTTGATGAGTTGGATAAAGCAGTAGATGAATATGTTGCAACCGATATTTTTGAGTTCAGAAAGCACAGATTCGGCAAGCGTATTGCCGATCTGCTTGATATACTGCTTGATATTTTGGTAGTGGTGTGTTTTGTGATAGTTGTTTTAGAGCAGCTTTTTACGTCGCTGCACATGCCGGTAATATTTGATATCGTGACATTTGCGTTCTGCGCTATCGTTATATTATGCGTTATTACGATAAAGCACACATGGAACAAAGCAAATGTGTATTTTTTGTCGGGCGTGGTGATGATCTACTCGGCGTTTATGATAATCGGTATATTGGTAGGGCATCACCCGGTGTACAGATCGGAATTTAGCGGAGGCTTCAACAACGCAGTGGCACTGGAGCCGATGGTTGTGTTTATGCCAATGGCGGCGGCAGATGCTATAACCGCGTCGGTAATAATACTTATCGCCAAACTGTACACGCTGTGGGAGGCTTATCAGCATCGGGATGAAGAAGCTGCCGAGGCAAAAGTGTCGAAGGGCGAGTTTATGCGGGTGTTCAAAAGCCGGGGCGAACAAGCCGAAAATTTTCAATCGCAGGCAGACGATTAACGATATGTGCCTGGTAAATTTTTTTCACTTTCAATTTGGTGTGGTGATAACATGATGAAATCATGCCGAATCGAAAGTGAAATTTTTTTGTAAATACTAATTCAACATTCTGAATAAATTCCCGAAAACGGCAAACAATACCTGTATGCTATTATCTGAATCAGGAG
>CADCOF010000288.1 GCA_902802975.1 uncultured Ruminococcus sp.
AACTATTACAGCTGCCGCAGCCACACAGAATATCAGCGGTCGCAGGAGTTCAATTCGTTTGCCGAATCTATCCGATCCAGACATTATGAATTACTCCTTCTTTGCCTTCACTACAAATGCAGCGCCTGCAAGACCTGTTACAATTGCGGATACGAGGAAGATAGAACCACCCTCAACGCCTGTCTGAGGTGACTTGCCGCTGTTTGTGTTGCTGGAAGTGTTCGAAGATGTGTTACCGGATGTTGTGCTTGATGTGTCACCCGATGTTGTGCTTGATGTGTCGCCCGATGTTGTGCTTGATGTGTCACCCGGTGTTGTGCTCGATGTGTCACCCGGTGTTGTGCTCGATGTGTCACCGCCCGGTGTGCTTGTTGTACTGGAAGTATCAAGATTCTCTATAACCTTAGCTGCATCAGCCTGTTTAAAGAATGCAATCGGGCTAAGACCGTCGAGTGTAAAAGTAATTGTGCCGTCACCGTTGTTGATGAAGTCTACAATTGCCCATGTACCGTCATGCTTGTGCATTACAAGTACGAGGTTGTCGGCATCCGGTACTGCAAGTGTAAATGTACCCTTGTCGATCTCTACCTTGTTGCCGTCATCATCTACAACAGACAAGTCAAAGAGATTTGAGCATGCAAGAACCTTGCCGTTTGCTTCTGCCTGAGTCTTGAAATCATTGAATGACTTCTCGTCTTCGGGTGTTTTGAATACGAATTCATCGTTATTCTTTGCAGCTACATCTCCTGCAGCGTCGTACAGATCGTTTGTAGTCTCATCATCCGGTGCGTCTTCAGCCTTAGAGATAGGTGTGATGACAATCTGAATGCCACTGCCGGTGATATCGACTACTTCGCCGCCAACGGTTACTTCGGTATTTTCATTTTGTACCTCAGGTGCCGGCTGGTTAGTAACGCTGGGCGTGAATCCTGTGCCTCCTTCAGCTGCCATAACCGGGAGTGCTGCTGCAGATACAGCTAGCAGGCAAGCTGCGAAAATGCACACAAGTTTGTTTCTCATTTTTGAATTACTCCTTTCAGTTTTATTCTTTTATTGGCATTGATACGCCAATACTAAAAAGCGATGAGAAGAGTCGCCTTTTAAGCAGCTTGATAGGATAAGGAGAGGCGTACCCGCTTCGGGTATCTCATCTTTATCCGTGATACCATTCACCATGCGTGAGGATACCGCACGATTAATAAACGTATTGTAATCCTTTGGTTTATCAAAATCGTATGCTTCCAGCAGGTGTTCGTTTGTATGCGGTACAGCTGCAAACACGCGATATGTCCTCTCTTCATCAGGGAGATACATCTTTATAGTCTGTGATCTTTTGAACTGCTCCTTATCGGTATAGATAGTCTGAAATTCGCCAAACCACTCGCTATTCTTTATATTATGGCCATATACGACTATAGCTGTATCCGAAAGATCGTCGCTGTTATAATCCTCAATATATGCCGCACCGTATACCGACCACTCGTTATCAAAATTTCTGTTAAGATAATACGCGTTATCGCCTTTATGGTGCATCAGCGGGAAACTGAATTCGGTATCGGATATAGTCAGCCATGCTATAGCATCGTTATTTTTTTGTTTAAGCTTTTTGAAATCGATCGGGCTTACGTATTCCTTATCGGAAGAACCATCGCTGTCGAGAAGGTAATCGTCATAATCCACAGGCATATCCGAGGAAATATTCACAACCTCGTCCCGAAGGTCTTTGTTGCCCTGTTCGGCTTTGCTGATCTGATATAACTCCGAAAAATACTGATATGCAAACACGCCCGCTGCGATGAACAATACAACAGCTGATGCGATAAAATAGAATTTTCTCGTTTTACTTTTACTCGTTATTATCACCACTCACACCCTGATACATTTATCAAGGTTCCTGACCGTATTTGTCACCGTATCTGTAGCTATATCGATATCTGTACTTATAACCATATCTGTATTTATACTTGTAATACTTATTGGTATAAGCACCGCCCGACAAATATTTGCCGTTATATACAAAACCCAGCATTCTTGCGCCGGCAAGGCGAAGCTGTCGTATCGTCTCGCTCAACGCTGTCCTGTCGGTATGCTCATGTCTTGTAACAATGATCAGACCGTCGATATATCTCGACACAATCAATGCATCGGTTACAGCTGTTACCGGGGGCAAATCAATAACAATATAGTCGAATACTTCAGAATACGATGCAAGCAGCTGTTTCATTCTCTCGGATTCAAGAAGCTCCGACGGGTTCGGAGGTATTGTTCCGGAAGTGAGCACGTCAACTCCGCCAAAAGCACCGCGGTTAATGGTCTCAGCCATACTTACTTTAGAGTCGGTAAGCAAATTTGAAAGACCAACGTTATTCTGAAGCTTGAGCTTCTTTGCTACAGTCGGAAGTCTCAGATCGGCGTCTATCAAGAGAACTCTTTTTCCGGTTTTTGCAATTGAATTTGCAATACAACAGGAAACGAACGATTTCCCTTCGCCTCTCATGGAGCTTGTTATACCTATTATTCTGGTACTTCCATCATCGGTAAAAGAAAATGTTATATTGGTACGAAGCTGGTTAAATGCCTCTTCCGTATAATAATCCATTTTTTCTTCACCGCTGAGAATACGGTTAAGCCGCAGACTGTTTTTAAAGAATTTTTCTTTTTTCTTTCTTCTGCTCTCTTTTTTGAGCGTATTGCTGCTCTTAATTTTCCTGCTTTCCAAATTAATCAAAACCCCTTAATTCTCTTCGTTAATTCCAACAATCGGAACAATCGTAAGCAGCGGTATGTCTGAATACTCCTTGAACAGAATATCCTCGGAATGTATAGTAGTATCAAACATATGCAGCAATATCACAATACCTGCAGTCAAAACGAAACCGATAAATGCACCGATAACGGTGTTTTTCTTATAATTAGGACTTACAACTCTGTTGTCGACAACTGCGGTATCTACAATCTTTACATTACTGCCTTCCATGATTGAGTTAATTCTGTTGGGCAAAACGTCCACGATGCAGTTTGCTATTGCGGCAGCTTCCTCGGGGTCGGTACTTGTAACGGTTACTCTGAATACTTCTGTCTCGTTCACCGTAGTTGTGGAAATCATACTGTTGAGAGTCTTATAATTATAATCAAGTCCCATTTTATCGATAATCATTTGCAGTGTGGTTCTTGATTTAAGGATAACGGAATAGGTCTCTGCAAGGCTCTTGGATGCATTCAAGTCTGAAAGATTGATCTTAGTACTTCCCATGTCGAAGGAGGAGTTATTTACAAACATCATAGCACTTGACTGATACTTTGGCGTCAACAGTAAAAATGTACCGCCAAGAGCAATCGCACCAAAAGCTATAGCAACGAAAATAATAAGTACTGCCTTATTCCAAAGAACCTCAAACAGTTCTAAAAGATCAATTTCGTCATCTTCCTCATTTACAATTACATTTCCTGCCAGGTTATTCCCTGCTAAGTTATTTCCTACCAGATTATTCCCTGCTACATTATTGTTGTTCATCTTTCCCAAAACCACTTCTCTTTCCCTTAAACCCTAATAATGAGTCCCGGACTCACTTTACTTCAAAAAAGCGGAATTTTCGCAAATACAAATAGTTCATTAATTGATCAAAAAAATTTAACAATTAATATTCCCAAACTCCACTTTTCCAATAGTATATCATTTTTCCCATTGAAAGTCAAGTGTATAAATGTACCATATTTCGTTTTCAGATTTATTTTTTTATCTACTATCACCACTGCTGCGGCATGCTGCCGCACCCAATTCCGTCGGGCTTGTATCGTTAACGATAGTCTTCGCCGCGGCGGCATGCTGCCGCACCCAATTCCGTCGGGCTTGTAAAGTAAAAACGCAAGTTGCCTGCAGGCGCACGCCTGCCCGCCTTGTTACAATGTTGTAATAATTGTATAAAAATTGTGTAATTTTTTAAGCGATATGTCAAATTTTTCTTATTTTACAAAAATTCATTGAATTTTTCGTTAAAATGTGATACATTTATATAGTAGAAAAATATAACTATGCTGTTTTGAAAACGGGGTTTGCAGACAAAATTTAACTGCATTTACAGATTTTCAAATTATGACGTCAGGAGGAAAAAATATGGCTTTTCAATTAGAAGAGGAGTTTAACGGCAATCTGCCGGTTATAAAAGTTATTGGAGTTGGCGGCGGCGGCGGAAATGCCGTTAACCGCATGGTAGACAGCGGCGTATCGTCCGTTGAATTTATTGCGATAAATACCGATGACCACGTTTTGCAGAAATCCAAAGCGAATCAAAAAATCCATATCGGTGAAAAACTCACACACGGCAAGGGCGCAGGCTCTCAGCCCGCTATAGGCGCAAAAGCTGCCGAGGAAAATAAAGACGAGATAGCTGCTGTACTCAAAGATACGGATATGGTATTCATCACAGCCGGCATGGGCGGCGGCACAGGAACCGGCGCGGCTCCCATCGTTGCAAAAATTGCAAAAGACATGGGTATACTCACGGTAGCAATTGTAACAAAGCCGTTTGCATTTGAGGGCAGACACCGCATGCAGCAGGCCGAGGCCGGTATAGAGGCTCTGCGCATGAACGTAGACTCGCTTGTCATTGTACCGAACGAGCGTCTGAAAATGCTTGAGGATCTTCCGACTCTCACACTGCTCAATGCGTTCTCTATCGCAGATGACGTTTTGAAGCAGGGCGTTCAGAGTATTTCCGACCTGATCTTGGTTCCGGGTCTTGTTAACCTCGATTTCGCCGATGTAACGTCAATTATGGCAGACGCAGGTCTCGCTCACATGGGCGTTGGCGTTGCAACAGGAGACGGCAAGGCGGAAACCGCTGCAATGAAGGCTATCAGCTCGCCGCTGCTTGAAACAACCATCGAGGGCGCAAAGGGTCTTGTTGTCAACATTACAGCGTCGCCCGATGTAGGACTTGAAGAAATCGACAAGGCGTCTACGCTTATCACAAGCAAGGCAGATGAAGACGCAAACATCATTTGGGGTGCTGCACTCAGAGACGACATGCAGGATAAAATTCAGATCACAGTCATTGCAACGGGCTTCGGCAACAGTGCGCCTGTGAACATGATGCCTCCGATACCTGTTATGGAGCCTATAGCACCGCCTGTAATGCCTACAGCACCCGTAATGCCCACGATACCTGTTTCAATGCCGGAAGTTCCTGTCGTACCGGAACCTCCCGTTCAGACAAGACCAAGCTCGAATGAGCCTGAGAGAAGAACCGTTGAAATCAACATGAACAAGCCGGCTGCACCTGCAGAACAAAGAAGAACTGCACCCCCGGTTGACGAGGACGACGCTTTTTTTCAAATTATGAAAATGTTTAACGACGACTAAAAATAAAGTAATTGAAAACGGTGGGCTTTTGCGGCTCACCGTTTTTTGTTATAGTAAAC
>CADCOF010000289.1 GCA_902802975.1 uncultured Ruminococcus sp.
CATTTGGACTTTTTACTAAAAATATATGTACATTTTGATTGAAATCAAATAAAATTTCAATATTCTCTCAATAAACATTTTATTGCATATTGACAAAAAGCACCCTAATATAATATAATAAATATGGGAAAACCTGTATGTCCGGAAAGGATGAATTTAGTGGCAGTAGATATTGCAATTGATTTGGGTACCTCAAATACTCGTATGTATATGTCGGGAAAGGGCAAGTTTGTCGATGAACCCTCTGTTGTTACCATCAACCTTGATAATGATGATATCGTGGCTGTGGGCAGCGAAGCGTATTCAATGATAGGCCGTACTTCTGCAAGACTAAGTTCTATAGAGCCGATTGCTGCAGGTGTTATCTCCGACTTCTATCTTGTGGAAAATATGATCCGCGCTCAGCTTGGCAAAGCAAACCTCAGCCGTGTTGTTAAACCGAGAGTCGTTGCGTGTATTCCCGGCGAAATTACAGACGTTGAAAAACGCGCCGTGGTAAATTCCGTGCTTTCTATCGGAGTGCGCAGCGTGAGCTTAATCGAAGCAGCAAAAGCGGCAGCTATCGGCGCGGGCATCGATATCAGAAGCCCCCATGGGAGACTTGTTCTCGATATGGGCGGCGGTACCACCGACATCGCTGTTATATCTCTGGGAGATATTTCTGCGTCACGTTCACTAAAGGTCGGCGGAAATAATTTTGATGAGGAGATCATCAAGTATGTCCGCAGAAAATACAATCTCATAATCGGGCGTGTGACTGCGGCTAAGGCTAAACTTGAGATTGGTTCGGTTATCAAACCCGAGGAAGACAAGATTTATGTCGTCAAGGGGCGAAACACCGTTACAGGACTCCCGCAGGCTGTTGAACTTCACGGTGAGGAACTTTACGAGATATTGGCGGAAACTGCTATGACTGTTGCCGCACAAATTCGTGACGTTCTGGAGGAGGCTCCGCCCGAACTTGTCGGCGATATTTATCGCGACGGTATCACTTTGACGGGCGGCGGTGTGCTTTTGAACGGGTTCGACAAGCTGATAGAACAAACGGCAAAACTTGCTGCCCATATAGCAGATTCGCCAATGGATTGTGTAATCAATGGCTGCGGTGCATCACTGAAATATATAGGACAAGCTGAAATAGACGAAAACGGTGCGGTTAATCCGCTTAGTATGCCGTATTAATATATATTGTATCGAGAACGCTGAAAATACGTTCATAATGTTATTGAGATTGCTTACAGTTTATTATACATGACGTAAAAAATATGTATAAAGGACGATGACTTAAATGGAATATTGCTATCATTGCATGGCACAAATTACAGATACTAACCAATTATATTGTCCGAAATGCGGTAAAGAGTATAATGTACATATATCCGAAAATTATGAGCTTCCTGCCGGAGTTTTCTTGGGTGACGGTCGTTATCTTGTTGGAAAAAGCATAGGCACGGGCGGATTTGGTATTACTTATGTCGGTCGTGATATGAAGCTGGAGAAAAAGGTCGTTATCAAAGAGACTTTTTACAGCGGACTGTTTGAACGTGATTGTACCGATCCGACCGTTGAAAATCCTCTGAGGGTCATTTATGATCCCGATATGGTCTCTCTTGAGGAAATCGTTTATAAAACTCAGTCGGAATGTCTCAGCCTTTCAAAAGGTGAAAAATTTACTAATATCGTAAAAGTATATGATTATCTTTTCGAAAATAATACTGCATATATAATTACAGAGCACATAAACGGAAAAACACTGCATGACAGAGTATGTGCTATAGGAAAATATACTTGGTATGATCTATATGCCAAAATGAAACCACTAATGCAATGCTTGGCGTCTCTGCACAGGGAAGGTCTTCTCCACAGAGATATCAAGCCACAAAATATAATGATACGCCGTGCGCATGAGTATTCCGAGGAATTTGTGCTGATCGATTTTGGTCTTGCGAGAACCACTCAAAGCTCCGCGCTTGTGGAGTCGGCATTTACACCGGGTTTTTCGCCGCCGGAGCAAAAGATTTCTACAGAGACCGACGGCACGTATACCGATGTTTATGCGCTTGCTGCAACTATGTACGATGCACTTACAGGCGAAATTCCGCCCGAGGCTACGAGTTACGACGTATACGAAAACTTTCCGCAGCTGCATGCGATGAAAAATTCACCTGTCATTCCGCCGAATGTAGTGGACGCGCTGGTATATGCACTTCAGCCGAACTACAAAAAGCGGTGCAAAACGATAGACGGATTCATGTATCGACTTGAAAATGTGCCGGCATCATCACAGGCGATGTCTGCCACATTTGCGCCTTCGCAGTTTCCGGCAGGGACACCCGTTACATCTGCCGCACCTCAGTCAATGTACGGCGGTGCGCCTGTAACGATGGTTCAGCCAATTTCAATGACCAACTACCCCCAACCCGGGTCGGCTACAAGAAACCCATACAGTCCCAACAGGACGCAGCAGTCGAGGCATGACGTCGTAATAAAAGCACCTGTATCTCAGGACGACGGAATGTTCCCTCTCCCGCTGACAACAAAGACGAGCAGCATAGCGATAAACTACATGTATATAATGGGCATCAAGCAGAACGGCGACATGGCAATGTCGGGCGGACTGCGCCTGTCCCCTCTCGCTCAGATATCGAAAGAAAAGATAGACTTTGGAAAACAGATAACCGAAATCAAAAAGGATCTGAAAAACGATCTCAACACAATTAAGTCATGGAACAACTTAACTTCGATTGCCTCGGGCGGTGAACATGCTCTTTCTCGTCATATTGTAGGTCTGTTGGCAGATGGTCACGTTGTGGCTGTGGGCAGCAATCAATACGGCGAATGCGACACAAGGTCGTGGAAGTCAATGGTTGCAATATACACCGGTGAGAACTTCACAGTGGGGCTTCGTTCCGACGGAACAGTTGCGGCAGTTGGAGATAACCAATACGGTCAATGTGAAGTGCGCCGCTGGCGAAATGTCACGGCGGTAAGTGTTGGCGCAAGTCATGTTGTTGCGCTGCACGCAAACGGAACTGTTTCCGCGGTTGGCGATAACACGTACGGTCAATGCGATGTCAGTGACTGGAAAAAGATTATTGCGATATCTGCAAGCCGCAATCATACGGTCGGGCTGCGCGTTGACGGAACGGTAGTTGCAGTGGGTGACAACCAGTACGGTCAGTGTGACGTACGCTTATGGACAAAGGTATCCGCGATCTGCACGAGTTACGTTCACACAGTGGGACTTGTTGCAAACGGAATGGTGCTTGCTACAGGAAACAACCAATACGGACAATGCGAAGTTAAAGCGTGGCGTAACATCTCGGCAATATATGCAAGCTCTGATCACACGGTCGGACTTCACTCGGACGGAACGGTTATTGCGTGTGGAAGCAACGAATACGGTCAGTGCAACACACGCGGCTGGGAAAATGTAATGGAGATATACACCTACTACCGCTCGACTGTCGGTCTGAAATGGAACGGTCAGGTAGTGGCGACGGGATTTAACGATTACGGTCAATGCAATCTCAAGTCGTGGAAAAACACAAAACTTCCGAGAACTACAACAATGTAGAGTTTCAGCATTATTCAGATCATTTACAGCCTCCTGATTTTTTTATAAAAATGTCGGCACTGTGTTTTACGGTGTCGGCATTTTTCTTGTTGAAAACTATTAACCAAATTTCTGCTGCAATTTTTTATATTCCTATGAATGAGCAAAAAAGTAAAAATGCACAAAACTGAAGTTTGATAGAGCATAGCATAAAGTTTTCGCCAAGCCTTTTTCAAAAGGCTTGCGGGA
>CADCOF010000290.1 GCA_902802975.1 uncultured Ruminococcus sp.
CAGACGAAATACGCACACCTACTTTTTGGGTTAGGTGACTTTACCGCCTGCGTCAAAATTTGTCCCTAAGGAGAGGTCAACGAACTACCAATGATGGTGTACACGGTTTTTGGACGAGTAAACAAATTGTACACTCAGCCGCTATCTCCCCCATCGTTCGGCACATTGGTGACGGCTTGCTTACGCTCGCAGACAACTCGTGCCTGCTTTTTGTTATCACCGGCTGCAAATTGTTGCTTCGCTTGCTATTATTTTTCTCTTTTTTTGATTATACGTTTACCTTTAGCTATTTTGTGGGGGGTGTACCGAACGATACTGCGGGGGTACACCGAACGATACTGCGGAGGACTTCCGAACTGCTGTGCGGACAAAGAAATAAAGAAAATAAAGAGTAAAGAGAGTGTGTCTCCCTCTATTGATGATGTGATTTCGTATTGCCGGCAGATGTCGTTTACATTCTCGCCGGAGCGTTTCTTCAATTACTATGACGCACTCGGCTGGGAAAAGAACGGTCAGCCGATAATGAACTGGAAAAAAGTATTATCAGGTGATCAGAAAGCTTTTCAGGGATAACAGACAATGCCATTTTGACTAAGAAAATATGGGTCATTTATACTTTACGCTCAACGATATCAACCGCCTGTCTTTTGTCCGAGTATAGTGCCCGCCTCGACGGGCGTTTCTTTTTTTGTGTCGATGACCGCATTGTAATCGGGCAAAAGCTGTATGCTGTCCTTCTCGAACAGCAGTATGATCGTCGAGCCGCCGTATTCAAAGTATCCCTTTTCGCTGCCCTTTACTGCGGCGTCACCTGAGGAGTTGTTTATCTTCCCGACAAGCAGCGCACCAACCTCCATCTGAACGACATTGCCGAAAAGAGAACTGTCAATCACAACATATTCACGGCTGTTGCAAAACCATACAGGATACGCTTCGCAGCATACAGGACGGACGCTGTGCAGAACGCCGTCTATTCTTTTTCTGATCTTTATAACGCCGTCAACCGGATAGAGATAATGATGATAATGCTGCGGCTCTAATCTGAACACACAGCACAATCCGCCCTCGAAATGTTGTGCAAGCTCTTTGTCGTCAAGCAGGTCTGCTATTGTGTACTCGCTTTGCTTGATGTTCATAGTGAGCGTGTCGCTTATCTTGTATACGCTTAAAAATGCGTCGCAGGGGTTTAGCGCAGATACATTATCTTGTGCCGCTTTTATCTCTTTTCGGCGTGTGAAAAAGTCGTTGAATGAGCGGTATGGCATATCGCTGTATTCGCTCATATCTATATCATATTTATCGATGTAGTGGTTAACGAGACCTTTTGACAAGGGTGAGGAGAAAAATTTTGCCGCTGCCTTTGAAAATGCGGGTGAAACGAGCGGCTTGAGCATTATTCGGCCAATAGCGGTCGTGTACAGAAAATTAAGCATAGCGTCAGATCATCGTGCGAAACAAGATCAGCCCGACCGCTTCCGCAATACCAATCACGATTATTGCTACTTTGCCCGTAAGCTGCGGTTTTGCTATCTCAAACGGCGCAATAAAGCCGCACGCCATAGGTATCAGCGCAAGCGTGAACGCAAAGGGCGCTGCGATAACGCCTGCCGAATAAAGTATGTACACAACGGGAATAACAAGCGCGATAGTCGTCACGGGAACGCCGATGTAGCATTTCTTTGAATCGGGCGCATTTCTTTGGCGGTTTTCTTCAAGCACATTGAAGTACGCAAGGCGTATCAAAGCGGCAAGAATATACAAAGCCGCAACGGTTCCCGATATCGCCTTTGCGGGCGAAAATACATACGCAAAAATAGCCGGAAGGACTCCGAAACCGACGAGGTCTGCGAGGGAATCTATTTGTATGCCGAAACGCTTTTCGTCGTCATTTCTCCTCTTTGTTGAAGCTACAGCACCGTCGAACATATCGCAGAAGCCCGCAAACATAAGGCAGAATACGGAAAGCTTTGCGTTAGACTCTATAGCCGAAAATATGCCCGCACAGGCGAACAGCATTCCCGCATACGTCAGCACCACAGTGTAGTCGTAAAATCCGATAGGTTTAATTGATTTTTTCATTTCACCGCACCTCTCTATGTGATCTAAAAAGATTATAATACGTCAACATTGAATGAACATTGATGAATTTTAAATTTTTTCAATGTTTATTCAAGATTGCGGTGAGATAATATCGGGTGTATAATAGCAGTAAGTTGCATAATATGCACTTTGATAAATCTGCAGCTGCGGAAAGCGTGTGCGTTTTTGGAAGGTGAAACGAATGAGAATACTCGTAGTCGAAGATGAAAAAGAGATAGCCGACGGTATTGTTGCTATACTTGAACAGGAAGGTTACCGGACGGACGTGTGTTATGACGGATTTACGGCACTTGACGAAATGCTTACAGACGTTTACGACCTTGTGCTGCTCGATATTATGCTGCCGAAGATAAGCGGACTTGACGCTTTGTGCAGTGCCCGAAATGCGGGCATACAAACGCCCGTGATACTGCTGACTGCACGCTCACGGCAGGAGGACAAGATATTTGGTCTTGACAGCGGTGCCGATGATTACCTCACAAAGCCATTTGACGCAGGCGAGCTTCTTGCACGTATTCGAGCAAATCTCCGGCGATGGGAAAACATGCAGTCATCAAAGTGCAGCTTTGCAGATGTGTATCTCGATCAGACCACAATGAAGCTCTGCGGCAGCATTCACTCTGTCAAGCTTGGAAAAAAGGAGTATCAGCTGCTTGAATATCTGCTTGTCAACCATGACAGGATAATGACGCGCGATATGATCGTAGCAAAGGTGTGGGGGTACGACGACAATACGGAGTACAATCAGCTCGACGTGTATATATCATTTGTAAGAAAAAAGCTGAAATTTGTGAGCGATACGGTAGTGATAGTCACGAACAAGGGCGTGGGCTACTGCCTGCAAAAAACGGAAGGTTAGGTGAGTACTGTTGGAATCGGAGCTTCGCAAAAGATTTGTGATCGTCACGGCGCTGCTTGTGACGATAGTACTTGCCGTATTCTATACAGCAACACATTTTTACTATAGCTATTGGTTCGATCAGGACACGCTTTCGTTCATCAACTGGGTAGCCGACAGCGAGTATAAACGCATAGTTTCCGGAGAAACTCCCGATGACTGCGAGACGGTTGATATAACCGATTCAGACTCGGTGACTGCGGCGGTCGTTACGCCTAAAGGTGATATCTTCATCGAAAAATATATCGGCACTCCCGACAGCGACAGTACTTCTCAAGATCTGCTATATGATATTATGAACGGTAATACCGATGATTACAAATCGGGCTCATATATATATACCGTGCGGAAACTGCACGATGGCAGATTGCTTATTGTTACGGCTGATACCGATTCGGGCAGCACAAAGCCTATGCGCCTTGCGACACGGGCGGCGCTCGTGCTGTTGGGGCTGGCACTTATGGCGGGGATAACATTTCTTCTCTCTAAATTTGTCACAAAACCCGCAGCGGCAGCGATGTTAAGGGAAAAGCAGTTTGTCTCTGACGCAAGTCACGAGCTGAAAACGCCTCTCGGAGCTATCAGCATAAATGCTCAGGCACTCTCATCGAGACTTTCCGAAAGTGACGAGTGCTTAAAAAAATACACCGACAATATCCTGCGTGAGTCCGAACGTATGAACAGGCTCGTTGAAAAGCTGCTTATGCTGTCCCGTATCGAGGAGGGTAAAGGCGGCGGCAAGAAACGGATTTCTCTGTCCGACGGTATAGAGGAAATGATACTGACATACGAGAGCGTAGCCTTTGAAAAAGGGCTGTCTTACGAAAGCGACGTTGACGAGGATATTTTCATAAAGGGCAATGAGGACGAGATAAAGCAGCTTGGAGCCATACTTATCGACAATGCGATAAAGCACTCGGATGAACATGGCAGCATAGAAATAAGCCTTAAAAAGCGGCCGGGCAAAGCGATACTTACCGTGACAAACACGGGAAAGGGAATATCTCCCGACGAGCTTGAACACGTTTTCGAGCGTTTTTACAAGACAGATCAGGCACGCAGCTCCAGTTCGTTCGGGCTGGGGCTTGCGATAGCGAAAGCAATAATTGACGATCACGGCGCAGCTGTTACTGTGGAGAGCGAGCCGGAAGAGAAAACGATATTTGAGGTGACATTCGGGCTATGAACAGAAGCACGAAGAAAAAGATATTCTGGGCGGTGTTCTCGCCGCTCATTGCGCTGCTGACAGTATGGGCGGTCTTAAAGCAGAACGAAAATGTGTCGCCCTCGGATATTATTGAAACGGCGAAGGGTGCAGATATCCCGCTGCTTGCGGTGGCGGGCGTGTGCGCGTTTATGTACGTCTGGTTTGAGGGTACTGCGGTGCGAACGATCGCAAAGAGCGCAGGGTACAAAAAAAGCCGCGCAAGCGGGCTTATCTATGCGGCGTCAGACGTGTATTTTTCCGCGATAACGCCGTCGGCAACGGGCGGTCAGCCGGCAAGCGCATTTTTTATGATGAAGGACGGCATTCCGGCAGGCACAGCGGCAGCGGTGCTTGTACTCAATCTGATAATGTACACCGTGTCGGCAGTCGTTCTCGGCGTGATCGCGCTTGTGACCGATGCGCACTCATTCTTTGCATTTTCACAGCCGTCAAGGGTGCTTATAATATGCGGCGGTGCTGCGCTGACATGTCTGACGGCGGCGTTTCTCACCCTGCTTATAAAAGGTACGCTCGTCTTCTCGGCACTTCGGCAGCTGACAGCTTTTCTGCACAAAAAAGGCATAATAAAGCATATCGAAAAACTGACAAAAAAAATAGACAGCACCGAAAAGGATTACTCCTCGTGCGCAGATATGCTGTCAAAGGACAAGTTCCTTCTGCTTCGAGCGTTCTTTTGGAATTTCCTGCAAAGAGCGTCACAGACAGTCGTTCCGATGGTGCTGTATCTTGCGCTCGGCGGCGAAGGACGCTATGCGGGAACGATGTTCTCACGCCAGTGCTTCATCACGATCGGATATAATTTCGTGCCGATACCCGGAGCGATGGGGATTGCCGATTATCTTATGATAGACGGATTTTCGGGCGTAGTCGGCAGTGATGCGGCGTTCTCTCTCGAAATGCTTTCAAGAGGTCTTACATTTTATATATGCGTGACGCTCAGCGGTATCATCACTCTTGTGGGATATTTGGTTCGGAGAAAAAAATAGTTGGCAGTTGGTAGTTGTAATTTGTTAGCTTAACTAAAAAAGGAGAGATTATGAAAAACCAAAAAATAACCTCATACGTAGCTCTGATGTTTGACGACATTCCGTATTCCGAAGAGAAAGCTTTGGCGCGTGAGAAAATAGAAGCCGCTTTGAATGCGGAATTTGATAAAATTGACGGCAGCTCAAGCAATGACAGTGCGTTTGAAGAACTGATCGAAAAATACGGAAAGTTATCGCAGATGGCTCGCCTTGCAGGCTATCCCGAAGGAAGTGCCGAAAAATGGCGCACTTTCGATAAAGCCGTTTCTCTTTCGGAACTGAAAAAGACCGTTCGTAAACAACGTGTGCGGGCATACATCACAGCTTTGTTTGCGGCGTTTACACTTCTGATATTTTTCCGCTCTGTATATCTTCTCATTACCAAACCGTCGGCGGCTTGGGGGAATTTCATAATTACCACGCTCGCTGCGATGGGTGCGTTTATACCGTTTCGGAAATACCGTAAAGCCGAAAAAACTGCGGGCAGGAAAAAATATGACACGGCTGCGTATAAATTTCTTCAAAGCGGGTGCGACAGGTATTCAAAACGGCTTATCAACAGTATCGCGTTGATGTTTGCCATATCGTTTATACTTGCAGTATCTCAGCTTATTACATTGTGGGGGAGCGGCTCCAAGTCAGCAGAATTTATTGAAAGCATTCTTCAAAACGGTATTCTTATCGAAATACCTATATTTATTCTTGTCAAGAATATTATGTGCCTGCGTATATTCTCTCATAGAATCAAAACGCCGCACGGTGCCTTGTACAAAAAGCACGTCATAATAATAACATCGTTTTCGGCATTATATTGGCTTGTATCGGCACTGTTCACGGTATTATTCAGCAAAAAATTCGCTTATCCGACAAATGTGTTAGACGTTTGCGCCTTGATATTCTGTATACTGATATTCGCCTATAATATGACCTTAAGAAAAAAGATCACGTACAAAAATATCGTCGTGAACAAGCCTAGAATAGCTGTCGTAACGTCCGCAGCGGTTCTGATTTCGGGCACGCTCTATCTGCAGCGTGATACATGGTACACGCAGCGATACATAAACTCCGTGCCGATAGTTGAGCATAACACGCACAAGATAGATTACGATGACAACACTGGTATTTACACTATAACAAAGACGACCGATGATTTCAAGATACTTCACCTGACCGATATCCACATCGGCGGCAGCTTGTATTCGTACCCAAAGGATATGAAGGCACTGAATGCCTGCTACACGCTGATCGAGCGTACTCACCCCGATCTTGTGGTCGTCACGGGCGATATGTGTTTTCCGATGGGTATAATGTCGCTGTCGCTCAACAACGCCGCGCCCGTTCATCAGTTCGCCGCGTTTATGCGCAACACGGGCGTTCCGTGGGCGTTCACTTACGGCAACCACGACACGGAGTCGGTGTCAACGCTCGACAAAACGGAGCTTGACGAGGTGTACAAGTCGCTCTCGTACAAGACCTCGGGCAATCTTCTCTACCCGTACGTGCAGCCCGAGATCATGGGCAGGAACAATCAGCTCATCGAGCTTAGAAACGCGGACGGCACGCTGAACACGGGCTTGTTCCTGATAGACTCGAACGCCTACACAGGCGAAGGGATAAACACCTACGACTATATCCACGACGATCAGGTGGACTGGTACGCCGAACAGGTAGAACGCCTGAACGATGAAGCGGGGCATACAGTCGATTCGCTAGTGTTTTTCCATGTTCCGCTTCAGGAGTACAGGATTGCAACAGAGCTTTATCTTTCCGGCAGCGATGAAGTAAAGCATTATTTCGGCGAGAATCCGGGAGACCACGGAGGCATAACGAATGATCGCGTATGCTGTTCGGACTATCCGAGCAAGCTGTTCGACACTGCGCTTGCTCTCGGCAGCACAACAGGTTTTTTCTGCGGACACGACCACTACAACAACGCGTCACTCGAATACAAGGGCATACGCCTGACATACGGAATGAGCATCGACTACCTCGCAATGCCCGGCATTGAAAAGGAGACAAAGCAGCGTGGCGCAGAGCTTATCACAATCCACAGTGACGCAGACTGGGAACTTGAACAGGTGCCATTGGCAGTTGTAAGTTAAATCTATTTGTACAAAACAATGAACAATTTCAAATTTGCTCATTGAGAGTGTGCCAAAAGTTCTGAGCATGAACCCCTCCACCGCCTTACGGCGGCTGGGAGCCGTTGCCAACGGTTGGGAACCGTCCCCGACGGC
>CADCOF010000291.1 GCA_902802975.1 uncultured Ruminococcus sp.
CACTAACCACTAACTACTACACTCAACTTCACATTGAAAAAGCAATTGGGAAAAGATTTATGTCGTTTACTATAAAATATTAATTTGATCTGTACTCGTTAATAATTTCGGTAATAATGTCAACGAGAGGTTTTACTTCATGTTCACCGATAATCGGTTCTTCGTGGCTTTCGCCAATGCCGGAATCATCTGTCAGAAATACATATGTGCCGCCTGTTTCGATAGCAATTGCTCTGCCGAACATTTCAACATCCTCATCGCTGCCGGAACCTACCACCGGGATAAGACGAATGCCCTTTGACGCCGCCGTTTCTACCGATTTTGCAAGGCTGTCTGCCGCCTCTTTGTACGGAGGCGCGTCGAAAATCAAAAAAGCCAATTTTACTGATTCTTCACTCCAGTCCGCGTCATTCATAGTCTGATCAAGTGCCTGCGCAACCGCAGCTATCTGTCCCTTTCCGCCGTCTGCCTTTTCATTATTTATTGTCGTCTGCACATCTTTAACGTCAGATGAAAACTTGTTGCACTTTGTGAGATATTCGTCTCCCTCGTCACGATAGAAATTGACCGAATAACGCGTATTCTTATCACCTATGCGGTTTGTGATCTCCGTAAATTCACTCTGCAGAAATTCCATCTCATCGCGCATGGAGCCTGTGGAGTCAATGATAAACATAATATCAGCATTTTCATACTTTTTGCCGCTGCCCGAGATAGTAATCTCCTGTTCGGTACTGTATGTGCCGGTGGTTACCCCCTGCTCGTTTGTCTGAGTCTCTCCAAGTTCCACAGCCTGCTGTGTCCCGTCTGAAAGCTTTACCGATACGCCGCTGTCGTCGTTTTTATTCATAAGGTACACTACGCCGTTATGGTCTGTAACACCTTTCCACACGGTATCTCCCTTTTCATTAATAAGTTCCGCCCATACATTCGCAGCAGGCGCGCCGTCCTCGCCTTTTACAGTTATCTTAATGCGCTTTGTTGGGTTAAGTCCGAACAGCGGGTATGACAATCTCTCCGATTTGATGAGATTCGAAAAGAATCCCCAATTATCGTTATCGCTCCAGCGACCTGCCGTAAGAAGTCCGGCCTGCGGTGTTATTTTTGCAGTGTCATCCGACGCGTTTGTTGGTTCTCCCAAGTTACTGTACGGATAATCTTCTGCAGCATCTACGGCGTAAACGGTGTCGTAATCTTCAAACGTATTCTGCACCATATCTGATTTTCCGGCGTTGTTGTTTTCTGTCATAGGATAGTCATTTCTTCCGCATGCGGTAAAACTTAATAACAAAGCAGCTGCAAGTGCAGCACCCAAAACTCTTCTTTTCAACATAATAATCTTCCTCCTCATAATGATCGAAACGTATTACTTACTGAAAGCTTTCTGTATATTAGTCGCACCAACAGCTGAAATTCCTCACTTTTATTTTGATTAATTTCGCAGCAGGCAAATGATATTGACTATAAGCTCGTTTTATGATATTCTTTAAGTAATGAAACGATAAAATATACATGTACGGAGGAAGACAATGTACAGAAAAGTTGATAATGAATATGCAGAAAAACTCAACAATTTTATAGAGGCCGAAGAACCTTTTAGTACGGAACATCTTCAAAAAGCTGTTGAATTTCTAAAATATATGCATCGCACAGTGCTTGATCTATATGTGTATGAAGGGAAAAGCCCTACCGTAATATCTGCTATACTGGATTCAAACGTTATACGCATACAAGAGATAATACGCTATAACAAACGCATAGTATATAACCATGCAGCACGAATAGCACGAATAGCACGAGGTGATAAAAAAGATACGCGCGTTGCAAAAACAGAAACTCACACGCGTAAGAAAAGCGTTCCGGGCACCGTGTATTATTATGGAAACACTCAGTATATATCCTCACTTTTGAAAAAACACGGTATGCCGGAAAGCGATATCGAGCAATTGAATTTTGAAACTGTAGACTCCGGAATGCGGTCAAAGGATATCATTGAGGATTATCTCGACAAGAATGGTCTCTTATATGTGACTCCGTTTTCCGCAATATCAAATGCGCTTAAGCCGGGAAATTCCAGCTTAATATCTATGGACCTTCATATTGAGGAACTGCTCTTTGAGCCGCTCGGCTGCAGCTATGGCTTGCTTACGCATTTTAGATACGGCTGTGAAAATATTCCGGCAACAATTTGGCTGCCGGTCATCCGGTACCGCTTTTCATTTCGCGAGAATATTATCAGAAATAATTTATATCTTGAATATTTTTCTATAAAAAACCTATCATTATTTGGAATATTGAAGGTCGATAAAGACCACAAGACAATAGACATTATTCCGCTTATCGTTACCAACATATAAAAATCAATAGCTTAACTGCCGCAATTACATTTGTTTAGTTGAATTTCGGAAACAGGTGTTGATATCTGTAATTAAAGAAAAAGTAGGAGAATAGAACATGACAGGTCTGTACAAAATAGCCGACAAAACAATAGAAATAATATCACTTCACAAAAGGGTGCATGATTACTGCAAAGATTACCACATTGAGGGCATACCCGACTTTACAGTCACAATAACACAGCCGGACATTGACTATGAAAAAATTCAATCCGCAAAAACATGTGCCGCAGAGGGAAAAACTCCTATAGATTCACCGGACGATTATCTGGAAGAACTTGCAGTATATCGAAAAATCGCCGAAAAAATGCCGGAGTATGATACGTTTCTGTTTCATGGTTCGGCTATAGCGGTAGACGGGCAGACTTATCTTTTCACCGCAAAAAGCGGCACGGGCAAATCCACTCACTCAAAGCTTTGGAGAATGCTTCTCGGCGAACGTGCCGTAATGGTAAACGATGATAAGCCGCTTATCCGCGTGAATAATAACGGCATTACTGTTTTCGGCACGCCGTATAACGGAAAACACCGCCTCGGGAACAATATCTCTTTGCCCTTGAAAGCGATTTGCATTTTGGAGCAATCCGCGGAAAATCATATTAAGAGAATAAACAAAAAAGAGGCTTATACCATTCTTTTGCAGCAGACATATCGCCCTTCGGATATTTTGGCTCTTACAAAAACACTTTCGCTTGTCGACAAAATGGCGAATTCCGTTGAAATATATAAGCTTGGCTGCAATATGGATATTTCGGCAGCAGAACTTTCTTATAATACAATGAAAGGACAACAATCATGAAACCTGACAAAAATCCCGCATTACACACAACATATACTTCTGCAGCGGCAAATTCCGAAGCCAAGGCAAAATTTCCGGGCATTATTAAAGCAATAATACATAATAACTATAAATGAGCAAATTTTGAATTGTTCGTCAATATCAACAAATTCGCGTCGCCTTGGAGCGGCGAGGGAACATGGTGCAAACC
>CADCOF010000292.1 GCA_902802975.1 uncultured Ruminococcus sp.
AATGAGGAAACATAAATAAGATGTTCTTCAATGATTTCTCTGCGCTTTACACCGAACCCCTTTATGCTCACATCATTATCCAAAAGATCGTAATCAGACGAATGCACTGTTTTTTCTGTGATTATGTATGATCCGCCTTTGCTCTGTGCAGTGTCAAAGTATACATTGCGCCGGTCTTTTTCCAACTCTTCGATATAATTCTCCTCGGTAACAATACTGGTGTAATCCCTCAAGAATTCACCTTGAGATTCACGAACAAAAAGTATTATATCAATTTCATTTCCACGTGATAACTGATCTATCAATCTATATATATTATTTTCTTTTATATTTTTATGAATTATAGTTTCACAATCTGTAATGTTTTTTAATTTTGCAGCCTTATAGAAACTGTTAAAAAACAGCAGCTGAAACATAACAAGAAGTACAATTATTATAACAGAGAATGAGAAAAAACAAATGCTTAACCACAGCAAAAGCGAATATCTGCGAGGCAGCAAGGAGATTTTATTACCATCGGAAATATTTATCGGTATTCGCATCTTTGATAAAAAATGCTTTATATTCATTATTCCTGAGCCTCAAACCGATAACCTACGCCGCGCAGCGTAACTATACATTTGCTGTATTCACCGAGGCTTTTTCTCAAAAGCTTAATATGCGTATCGAGAGTTCTGTCATCGCCATAGAAATTATAACCCCAAACTTGGTTGATCAGCTTTTCACGGGACAATGCCATATCCTTATTTTTGATCATAAAGAAAAACAACTCATATTCCTTCGGAGTCATATCGACTCTTTTGCCGTTTATTGTGACAATACGACCGGTGAAATCGACCTCAAGCGTTTTGTAAGTAAACACTTCCCGTTTTTGTTCGGTGTCCACGCCTGTTCTTTTCAGCACCGCGCTGACTCTCATCATAAGTTCTTTTGGTGAAAACGGCTTTACAACATAATCATCAATACCGAGTTCAAATCCGTGTATCTTGTCATACTCCTCACCTCTTGCAGACAGCATAATAATAGGAGTGCTGCTGCGCTTGCGAATTTCGCGGCAAGCCGAAAATCCGTCCAATTCGGGCATCATAACATCCATAATGATCAGATCAAAGCTGTTGCGTGTACAGATGGATATCGCCTCAAGTCCGTCTGTTGCCTCCACGACTTCATAGCCTTCAAACACGGCGTACTTTTTTATCAGCTCTCTGATTCTGTATTCATCATCTACTACCAGTATTCTGCTCATTCATCTCAGCCCTTTCACTAAATATGTTCGTTTTAATTATACCACATATTTTCCGTTTTTGGAATAGGATAGAAAAATTTTCTACCTGAGCGGTTGGAATAGTAACAACTCATTCAAAAACCGTGAATTGAATATAACTTTTTGTTGCATTACAAACGCTTTTGTTATATAATTAAAGTGATGTGGTTTACATGAGATTTTTGCATGCCACCATACTCTACGAAAGAATGATATTATATTATGGAAATAAGAGAAATTGCAGCTAAAGATATATCTTCCGCTGTAGAAAAGCTGTTCAAAGATTGTAATTATTATATCGGTGATGATATAATAGACACATTGATCACCTGCAGAGAAAACGAAGAATCACAGCTTGCTAAAGATGTGCTGACTCAGATAATCGACAACGATAAAATCGCAGCAAGCGAACAGATACCCATGTGCCAGGACACAGGCATGGCGGTTCTGTTCGTTGAGTACGGCGACCGTGTTGTGGTTGACGGCGAGGGCTTTGCCGCAGCTGTCGAGAAAGGCGTTCGTGACGCTTACGTTTCGGGCTATCTGCGCAAATCAGTTGTCAGCGACCCTGTTTTTGACCGCTTAAACACCACAGACAATACGCCGCCGGTGATTCACACTACCATTGTGCCCGGCGATAAAATCAAAATAACGGCAGGCGGCAAAGGCTTCGGCAGTGAAAACATGTCGTCGGTAAAAATGCTCACTCCGTCGGCGGGCGTTGAGGGCGTAAAACAGTTTGTTCTTGACGCAGTAAAATATGCGGGTCCGAATCCGTGCCCGCCTATCGTGGTTGGCGTTGGTATCGGCGGAACCTTTGAAAAAGCAGCTCAGCTTGCAAAAAAGGCTACTTTCCGTTCGATAAAAATCCGAAACAGTGACGCTCGTTACGCGCAGCTTGAACAGGAGCTTCTTGATGAGATCAACAAAATGAATATAGGTCCCGCCGGACTTGGCGGAAAAACAACTGCATTATCCGTAAACATAGAAACGTACCCCACCCACATCGCCGGAATGCCTGTTGCCGTTAACATCTGCTGTCACGCTTGCAGACATAAGAGTGTGGAAATCTGAATTAGTGTTGAGAGTGGAGTTGTTTTGCTAATTCGGAATGCGTAATGCG
>CADCOF010000293.1 GCA_902802975.1 uncultured Ruminococcus sp.
AAAAAAGATAAATACATAATAATCAAACAAGACAGCGTATAACTTGATTACTAATTGTAATCAAGTTTACATATCCTGAATATTTTTGATTATATCTTCTACAGTTTCTTTTAATCGGACGTCCTTTGTTATCTTTTTCTCCATTTCCTGCATTGTATAAACGATAGTTGAGTAATGGCGACCTCCGAATTCGCTGCCTATCGCTTCCATTGATAAGCCTGTAACCTGCCTCACTATGTATATTGCGACTTGGCGCGCTTTGCTGATAACGGCGCGTCTGTTCTTTACAGAGCGAATATCGTCGGGATTGACTCCATATGTGCGAGCTACCTCTTCGATTATTTTTTCTACTGTCACGGGAACAGGGATATCGTTAGTCTGCACATCTGCTATAACCTCTTGAGCAATCATGAGCGATGGTTTTTCGCCATTCAGATAACTTTTTGCCTTTATCTTCTTTACAACGCCTTCCAGCTGCCGCACGTTTGTTTTTAGCTTGTTTGCTATATACTCGCAAATGTCGTCCGGTATAACAAAATCAAGCGAATCAGCTTTGCTTTTTATGATGGCAATTCTGGTTTCTATATCAGGCGGCTGAATATCTGCGATAAGACCCCATTCAAAACGGGTGCGCAGTCTGTCTTCGAGTGTTTTTATTTCTTTAGGCGGACGGTCTGATGTCAGCACTATTTGTTTTTTTGCTTCATAGAGAGCGTTGAACGTATGGAAGAATTCCTCCTGTGTTGATTCCTTACCTCCGATAAACTGAACGTCATCGACAAGCAATACGTCCGCATTTCGGTATTTTTGTCTGAATTCTGCCTGATTTACTCTGCGCAGTGATTCTACTATTTCATTTGTGAAGTCATCGCCTTTTACGTAGGCGATTTTCTTGTTGGGATCGTTGCTCAAAAC
The DNA here is from genome assembly GCA_902802975.1 of uncultured Ruminococcus sp. Classification (GTDB taxonomy): domain Bacteria; phylum Bacillota; class Clostridia; order Oscillospirales; family Acutalibacteraceae; genus RUG592. The sequence goes on from CADCOF010000293.1 coordinate 916, forward strand.
CTCATTGCGAATCGCATGGAGCAGATGAGTCTTTCCAAGTCCGGAATTTCCGTAAATAAACAGCGGATTATATGAACCGCCCGGATTTTGCGCTACTGCAAGCGACGCTGCATGAGCGAATTTGTTTGATGATCCTACTATGTAGTTACTGAAAGTAAGCGGTGCATCGTCATCGTCATTATCTCCGGGTACTTCTTTGTTTTCTTCTGTTGTTTCGATTTCTTCCGGAATGACAAGCTTAAGCTCATAGCGCGTTCCGAATATTTCTTCGAATGCGTCTCTGATAAGTGTTATATAGCAGCGCGTTACAGTCTCTCTATGGAATGCGTTTGGCACAAGCAGTTCTATCTGACCTGATTCAAAGTCAATTTTTCTTGGCTCAATCCTGCTTATCCATGTTTGAAACGCTACTTTTGTGATCCGCTGTTGGCAGTAGTCACAGACTAGAGGCCATGTTTCGTTGAATGAATCCATATTAAATAATAACCCCCATTATATCATGTCATTTTTGATAAAATGATGAATGAATATTTTGTATCAGTAATTAATATGATATCCGGATAAAATAGCATTCTTTTATGATACAAATTTTATGTGTTTAGCAGCAGTCACTTGCGCGAGGCGCATCTGCCCACTGTATAAATAACCATGTTAATTATAGCATAATCGTCCTTTCATTTCAATAAGAAATAATCATAAAATGTGGAAAACTTGAGAAAAAAAGAGTTTTTCATGAATTATTAACGTTAAAATGTGGAAAATACTATTGTGCAATTTGACGAAATTATTATTTTTTCCTTTTAATGGTTGACTTTTGCTCTGTTTTTGTTAAACTTAACTTTGAAGGATTTATCCACAGTATGGGCGAAGTGTGTCTGCTTTGCCATAGTGCCCTGCATATTTATTTTGGGGTATCCTAATTTTTCTGTTGACATAATGCCACAGTTTAAGGTATAATGTTAAATTGCAAGGTTCATATTTGAAAGGAGGGGTTTGTATGCTGAGAACATATCAGCCTAAGAAGCTTCACAGGAAAAAGGAGCATGGTTTTAGAAAGAGAATGGCCGATCGTAACGGCCGCAAGGTTTTGGCTCGCAGGAGAGCAAAGGGCAGAAAGAGACTCTCTTATTAATCAAGAGATGTGTAACTATTCAGGCTCATTTTTTGATCAAAGAGTCTGAATAGTTACAGTAATGTTTTCATTTTGTTCTCTTGTCGATTTTCACGTTGGGGCGTATGACCGCAATTTTTAGTTCTATTTGTGAGTAGTGCCCTCTTCGTCGTTGATATTGATTTTATTTTTGTGATGCGCATTCTTCTGTTTTTGTTTTTTATTTCCGATATTTCCGGTTCTGCACAACTCGCCCACGCATAATTTTTGAAAAATAAAAAAATTGATTGCGCTCTTTTTATGTTTTATTTTATATTATGACCAATTTAGAAACAATAAAAGAAAATAATACTTTTCGCCGCCTTTATCGCAGCAAGAATTGCTATGTCTACCCTCAAGTTGTTATCTATATTTCAAAAAATCATTTGGGAAGGTTTCGTTACGGAATTACCACAGGGAAGAAGATAGGCAATGCTGTTGTACGTTCACGCTGTCGGCGTGTTATCCGTGCTGCACTTTTTATGTTTTCCGAAGAATTGAGTTCGGCGGCCCATGGATATGATGTCGTTTTTGTTGCACGAAAAAAAACAGCATTTGTTAAGTCAAATGATTTGATTACACCGATTGGCACTGCATTGAGAAAATCCGGTGTTATAAAATAATATTTATTTATAAAATATTATGAAAAAGATATTGATCGGTTTGATTCGTTTTTATAAAAAATATATTTCTCCAAAATCGCCTCCGTGCTGTCGTTTTATCCCCAGTTGTTCGCAGTACGGTTTGGAGGCTGTTGAAAGATACGGTGCGCTCAAAGGATCATTTTTGACATTAATACGTATTTTAAGATGTAATCCGTGGAGTGCAGGTGGATATGATCCTGTTCCAAAAAATTTGAATACAATTAAATTAATTGATTATAAAGCTATAAAGAATAACGAAAAGAAATGATTTTTATCCGTTCCACAATAAATTATTATTTTACCTTGTATATGTGGTTCGGTTATGAGGTAGTATTTAATGTATGGTATATTTGAATCGTTAGGCTATCTTTTTGGTTTTTTACTTTGGTTTGCTTTTGGTTTGGTTCGTAATTTTGCCGTTGCCATTCTTATTTTTACCGTTGTGCTTCGTGCGCTTCAGTTTCCATTGCAGATCAAGTCTCAAAAATCTATGGCCGGAACAATGAGGCTTCAGAAAAAGCAGCAGGAGCTTCAAGAGAAATACGGACGTGACAGAGATAAGCTTAACGAAGAATTAGCTAAACTGTATGAAAAAGAAAACGTCAGTCCGACTGCCGGATGTACAACGACCATTGTGCCGATGTTTCTGTTGTTCGGAGTTTATTATGCTATTCGAAACCCGCTTACTAATACTTTGCATTTGTCGAAGACCAGTGTAGAGGCGGCTTTAAGTTATGCAAAGGGTCTGCCCGTCGTTGGTTCCAATATTGAAGGGTATTACGGTCAGATAAGTTTTATGAGCATATATTCCGATATTAAGAATAACGCGGATTTTTTGGCTCATACTGGACTTTCTGCATCGGATATAAGCCGGTTAGATTTGTTTTCAAGTGGATTTAAGCTTTTTGGTCTTAATCTTCTCGATATGCCGAGTTCTCACGGTGTGTGGTCTGTTTTTATTTTGTTCCCGGTACTGTGTTTCGTTTCGAGTTTCGCAACAAGTCTTGTGTCAATGAAAATGAACGGTCAAAGTGTGAATCTTAAAGGTCAGCAGGGCTGCATGAATTCCATGTTCCTCCTCATGCCGCTTATGTCTGCGTGGATTGCATATTCCGTTCCGGCAGCTATTGGTCTATACTGGATATATTCGAGTATTATCGGATTTATTACAACTGTTATTATACACAAATTTTATAATGCGCAGGTTCTTACCGCTAAAGAAGAAGCAGCGAGGATCTCATATCTTGAAGAGATCGAAATGACTGTAAAAAAGGTCGAGCGAAAAGTTGTAGAGAAGCCTGTCCTTGCGAAAAAGCCGCAGACGGCGAAGACCTCAAAATCAGGTGGTAAAAAGAAAAAGAGAAAATAAATGCCGTTGTTTTTTGCGGCATTGGAAGATTAGAGGTGTCAAGTGTGATAAAAGAAGCGTTTAGCAAAGGAGACACTATAGAAGAAGCGTTGGCGTCTGCTTGTGAGGAGCTTGGCGTAGATCCTAAGGACGCAGAATATGAAGTGATCAAAGAACCAAAGGGCAAAACGTTGGGGATTTTTGGAGGCAGTCCGGCTGAAGTCAGAGCGTTTATTACCGTTACGCCTGCGGCGGCAGCCGAGGAATATCTGCTCAACATTTTGAAGTGTATGGGTCTTGATAATATCACTACAGAAGTTAAAGCAGAGGAAGAGACTGCGGAGATTAATTTGACCGGTGATGATGTAGGATTCGTCATTGGAAGAAGAGGGGAGACCCTTGATGCGCTGCAGTATCTTGCAGGTTTGGTAGCAAATCACGTTGATAATCAGTATTACAGAATAACGATCAATACAGGTAATTACAGAGAAAAAAGAGAGGAAACTCTTACAAAGCTTGGAAAAAAGCTTGCAATTAAAGCTGTAAAAACCGGTAAGAATGTTAATCTGGAGCCAATGAATCCTTATGAAAGAAGGATTATACATACTGCTGTTCAGGGTGTTAACGGTGCAATTTCTTTTTCCGAGGGTGAAGATTTGGAACGTCATGTTGTAATAGCACCGGATCCCAAAAATCCTGTCAAACCTAGAAGAGATTTCCGGAAGAACGGAAGAAACAATAATGGCAGAGGCGGCAGAAGAGGTTCGCAAAGCAGCGGATATAAGCGTTCTCCTTATAAAGAGAATTTCGAAAGAAAGCCATATGAAAATCGTTACAATAAACCGGTTGATGATGAAATGATAACTACGTCAACATTCAGTCAGAGAAGTCCTATTGAGAAAGCCGGTCTTCCTCTGTATTCAAAGATCGAAAAAAAACAGAATGATGAATAAAGCATTTTGTGACCGTCATTATTAATAATTTAAGATCGAAAGGGACACTTTTTGCGAAGTGTCCCTTTTAGCGGCATGGCGGCATGGCGGCATGGCGGCATGCTGCCGCTCCCAGTTCCGTCTGGCTTTATTGTTAACGATAGTCTTTACCGCGTTCGACATTCATTCTTTCTCAAACTAAGAGTGGGAGACGAGTTGCTTTTGCTAGGCGGCAAAAGTAACCAAAAACGCCTTTGTGCTTTAGTGGCTACAATCCCGCCTTTGTCTTATACGGAGCCGAGTAACCGCTAGTTTTAGGCTGGGTTCGGCATTCTTTAATTGCTCTTTTTCATGTGTAGGGCGCGGGTTTTATGGTTTGTATTTGCATACAGTTTGAGCGCGAGCTGCCTGCAGGTGCATGCCTGCCGCCGGGCGCGATGGCAATGTCATCAACTTAAGGTTAGACAGAGAGCATCACAAAGTTTTTCGCCAAGCCTTTTTTCAAAAAGGCTTGCCGCCGGAGGCACAACGGAATGGTTTATGTTTGCATAACGCTTGTGGGTGGTCAAGAGGCTGCACGCTGCTGCAGCAAAGCGTTTTTCAGATCGATAACGGCTGTTGGTATTGATTCTTTCGAAATTCCGGCAAAACTGAGATAAAAGTATTTCAGTTCGTTTTTTTCACGGCATTTTCCAAGTCGGCAGCCGTTTTTTTCAGCCGAAAGTTTCAGCTGATCCAGCGGGATATCTGTTTTCAACTTGATTCGGACGCACAGCGCGGTTTCTATTATTTCAACTATTGTATCGTCGGGGAAATTTTTATTCACAGCCTCATACATTACAGAAGCTTTTTCTGCATAGGTTTTTCTGAGCTTTCGCAGCTGTCGATCAAGCCGACCGCATGATATATAACGAGCAAGAGCCAGCTGTTCCGTCTTAGATGACGTTTGATTGTAATACTTTTTTCGCGCCTTATATTTTTGGGCAAGCTGCTGCGGCAGCACCATGTAGCTTATTCGCACGCTCGGCAAAAGCAGCTTTGAAAAACTCCCTATATACACAGTATGCGACGGACACAGACCTTGAAGTGCAGGCACAGGCTTTGACAAAAATCGAAGTTCCCCGTTATAATCATCTTCCACTACAATATTGTCAAAACGTTTTGCCCATTCTATTATCTTATTGCGTTTGTTTATAGGTATAGGCGCGCAGCCCCGAATACTTCCCGACGAATTAATAAACAGCATTCGGCTTTTTACACTGTCATCTAATATTATTCCGTCTTTATCCGCATTAAGGTTCGTGATATTCCAACGATAATCCGAGAATATCTGCTCGCCCTGCGGGAAAAATCCGACTTCCATTGCGACATTATAGCCGTATTCATCGCACAGCCCCAACAATATCGACAACAAAGTTTGTGTTCCTGCGCCTATCACAATGTTTTCAGGTACGGTTTTTACATCTCTCACTCGCCGGGAATATTCACACAGTGCCGCACGAAGTTCATATTCTCCCTGTGCCTCACCATATGTCGTGATTGTATACTGCGATTCCAGAACATCCTTTATACATCTCTGCCAATATTTCAGATCGGTGCATGACGGGTCAACACCGGAAGAAGAAAAATCCCATTTTACATATGTACTTCCAATGCTGCTTTTGGGAAAAAGAACCTGTTCTCTCGGCTCCTCAAATTTTTCGGCTTCAACAAAATACCCACGCTTTGGGCAACTGTTCAAGAATCCTTCCGAGCAGAGTTGTTCATATGCTGTTTCTACAGTTGTTCTGCTAATACCCAAATCTTGTGAAAGTCCCCTGATAGACGGCAGCTTGTCACCTTTTTTCAGTTTTCCTGTTCCGATAGCTGATTTTATATTGTCAAAGAGCTGTTCATAAAGCAGCTTATCTACAGATTTGTCGATATTCAAAAAATCATACAGCACCTTTTTTCACCTTCTTACTTAATTAAACTAAAACTATTGTCGTTGTTATAAATCATCGGCTTTCACACCATTGCACATTGCACATTGCATTACATGCGTCCTGATTTCCAGCCCTTGCAAACAGTAAACCCGATTTTGTCGTAAATGCTGATCTTTTTCTCTGTTTGCAGATATACTGTTTTTCCTTGCGAAATTATTCTTGATGTAACATAAGACACCAAAAAGCTGCCGATACCCTGTCTTCTGTATTCGCTCCTTGTGACGACACCGCTTATCATCGCGCATTTCGGCGTAATTGCAGGTACGATCAAGGACGAAACGATCTTATTATCCATATAAACTACATACACTGCCGCTGTTTTATGACGAATTCTGTGTGACATATCGACCGCAAAATCTTCAAAGCCGATCTTTGCGTCAAAGCCAAATCCATCGGACATCAAATAATAAACGTTGCGCAGTTCTTTTATACTGCCGTCAAGTGCGGTAACGATACATTTATCTTTATCTATAATTTTTTTCGGGTTTTCACATTTCATCAACATTCCATGCGACCATGTCATATCGATAGGCAGATCGGATTCTCCATCAAATATTAATTCTTTTGGAGACAGCGCAGAAATAAACATCGCCGTTTCGTTATTTATATGCCCGCAGATCATAACAGTATCATAATATCGGCATACAGCGCAAACAGATTTATTATCCTCATCTGTGCAAAGCCAGCTGTCAATAAACGAATACTTATTATCGTAGGCAGTGACATACGATAATATCCTTGCACCAAAAGGCGAATCGGCGCAAAGGCTGATCATTTCGGATTTGAATTTTTCGGTTCCGTCGTTAATTCTTATCATAAAATCAATCTGCACATAATATGGATAACTCTCTGATTATTTTCTTCGCTGCGTCTATGTCCGATTTATATGCGATCGTATGCGGCGAATGAAGATATCTGCACGGAACCGAAACGGCTATTGTCCGCACGCCGCCTCTTGTTGTCGAAATCACGCCGGCGTCGTTGCCGCCTGCTACGGCTTGTTTTGCCTGAGCTTTTACGCCCGAACTTTTGGCTGTATCAAATGCCATTTTGTACAACTCTTTATCATATATGGTGCGCCTGTCCATAAAGGAGATAACTGCGCCCTCGCCCAATCGGCACACCTGCTTGCTTTGATCGACATTCGGTATATCTGCGGCAGTGGTTGTTTCGGCAACAATGGCTATTTCGGGGTCAACGGAAAAAGCAGCCGTTTTGGCACCTCTGAGTCCGACTTCCTCTTGTACAACAAAAGTAAAGTACAGGTCAAACGGCAGCACTTGTTTTATTATGTCAATCAAAATGGCGCAGCCGGCTCTGTCATCTATCGCTTTTGTAATTATTGCCTGCTCGTTTTCTTCAAAGAAACCTTCAAACGCTGCAAGTTCCCCCAAACAGACGGATTTTTCGGCGTCTTCTTTATCTGCTGCGCCGATATCTATATACATTTCGTTAAGTTTCGGAATGGCTTTTTTTGCGTCGCCTTCACATAAATGAATCGGCTTTATACCCAAAACGCCGACGCGGTCTGATGTGCAAAGTCGGACGCGCTTTCCCGGAATGACCCTTCTGTCAATACCACCCACTTCGTCAATGCCTAACGTACCGTCGGGATTTATTCTCGTAACAATAAATCCTACCTCATCCATATGAGCAGATAACATCACCCTGCGACTTGCTCTCCATGCGCCTTTTTTGAAAGCAATGATATTTCCACTGCCGTCAATTGTAATTTGGTCTGCGTGATTTTTTATTTCCGAAAGGATAATATCACGAATCCTGCCTTCATCGGACGACACGCCGTTTGCAAGACACAGCTTTTTCAAAAGATTAACATTCATCAATTTCACCTGCCCTGTTTTCGATATATTTGCAGATAAGCTGCGCTGTATTTTCGATATCCGCCGCGCTTATTATTTCCGCCGCTGTGTGCATATTGCGCTGAGGAATAGAAACAAGCGCGGTGGGTATTCCGCTTTTTACGGTCGATATTTTATCGGCATCTGTACCGGTCAATCCGCCTACAATCTCCAATTGATACGGAATAGAGTTATCTTTTGCTATATCTATCAGCTTGTATGACATTTTTCTTGACAATACAGGCGAAATGCAAATCATTGCGCCGCCTTCGAGCGCGCCCGCTTCATGGTCAGCCACACCGCCCTGACGCGCAAAGCTTACATCAGCAGCAATGGCCTCATTTGGCGAAATTGTATATGCCGATGTCAGCGCGCCTTTTCCGTATGTTTCCTCCTGAGAAGTAAACGCAAACGTAACGCCCACATTTGTCGGTGATTCTTTCAGCAGCTGTGCCACTCTGATAAGAAGCGCACAGCACGCCCTGTTGTCTGTGGCACAGCACGTAAATCTGCCGTTCAGAAGTTCGGCGGGCGTTACGTTCATAACGACTGTATCGCCAAGTTGTACAAGCTTTTCAACACTCTCTTTTGGCATACCTGTATCGAGAAAAATGCTATCTGAGTCGGGTGCCTTATCCTCACCGCCGTCTGAAAGGTGCGGCGGCAGGCAGCACGCAACAGCGGTAATATTTCCGCTTTCTGTGCAAACTTTAAATCGGCTGTCTTGTACAGTACGATAGTCCATTCCTCCGACAGGCGACACTTTCAAAAAGCCATTATCATCTATGTATGTAACAATAAATCCAATCTGATCAATATGTGCGTCAAGCATAATATTATAACGATCAACGCGCCCCATCTGCGCTATGACATTATTGTTATGATCTATTTTAACGTTATCTGCAAGATTACTCATTTCATCGTAAATGACTTTGCAGATTTCATCTTCTCTGCCGGAAACACCGTGAGTGCAGCACAATCGTTCAAGCAGTTTAATCATTCCGGAAATACCCCCTCACAGTGAATTAACTATCTTTTTGAAATGCTCTCCGCGTTCTTCAAAGTTTCTGTAAAGATCAAAACTTGCACTTGCGGGAGAGAGAGAAACTTTGTCTCCCGGAACGGCAGCATTGCGTGCAGCTGATACCGCTTCTTCCATTGTGTTCACTTCAATAATGGAAGGATTGCCGACAGAGTACTCCGGCGCATTCAGAATAGCTGTTTTGATTTTTTCAGCCGTTGCGCCCATGATCACGGCAGTTTTGACTTTTTTGCAGATAAGTCTGCCTAAGTCTGTGTAATCAAGGTGCTTATCATAGCCGCCAAGTATTACTATCATCTTTTCATCATAAAGAGAAAGCGTTCCAAGAGCCGTTCTTGTGGGACTTGAGGCTATTGAGTCGTTATAGTAGCTCACCCCGTCAAGTTCACGCACAAACTCGTTTCTGTGGGCAACACCGCCGAATGTCGAAGCGACCTTAACAATATTCTCAACATCAACGTCGCCCAAAACGGCACATATTGCCGCCAGATAATTTTCAACATTATGCAGACCGGGAATTTTGATATCAGACTTATTCATAACGAATGTTTCAGTTCCGTTTTTCGCAAAATAGATATCTCCGTTCTGAGCCATATATGAACCGTTCTCAACCTTCTGCAGACGTGAGAATTTCAGCAAACTGCCGCGCACATCGCTTTCAAATGAATTGGATATTTCATTATCGAGGTTGAGTACACTGCGCGAGAACGCGTTCTGATGAAGTACGATATTGCGCTTTGCGTCCACATACTCCTGCATATCCTTGTGAATATCAAGGTGATTGGGCGCAAGGTTCGTAACAACAGCCACATTCGGGCTTTCACGCATTGAGATAAGCTGAAAACTGGACAGCTCCACTACAGCATAATCATCGGGAGTTATCGACTCTATCTCGGGCAGAAGCGGCTTGCCTATATTGCCTCCGAGGTGAACTGTTTTTCCCTGCGCTTTCAGCAATTCCGAAATAACGGTTGTAGTTGTTGTTTTTCCGTCGCTGCCGGTAACAGCGATAATTCTGCACGGACAAATGTCAAAAAACACTTCCATCTCACTTGTAACAACAACGCCTTTAGCGCGCAGTTTGTCAATTTCATCGGTGAAAAACTTCATGCCGGGAGTGCGAAAAAAGATATCTACATCAAGATCATCAAGATAGTTTTCACCTAAGCGCAGTTCGGCTCCGTCATTTTCTGCCTTAACAGCGGCGTCACCCAATGTATCACGATCTCTTTTGTCGCATGCGATAACATGAGCACCATATCGTGTAAACAATGAGATAAGCGGCAAGTGGCTGCGTCCGATACCGCACAAGGCAATGGTTTTATTGTTAATAGATTCAAAGAATGATTTAAGTTTGATATTATTTTCTGTCATAATATTCACCCTCACAGTTCAAAAAAATAGATAGTTGCATACAACAGTATAATTATATGACAAAATCATTGGAAAATCAAGAAAAAACACATAGCTGCAGTAAATTATGGCAAACGACCTGGTGCCAATACGGGCACACGCAGTTCGCGCTCATAATTTATTTGTAATACACAACAAAAATCCATGCCGAAGCGTGTCGCCGCTGACAGTACGCGCATATACACTATGTAAAAAATAAACTATACCGTCAGTGCCGCGGCATCACGCCACACAAGAAAAAAAGTCCCCTCAAAGAAGGAGGCATTAAAGCCTTCATCTTTGAGGGTGCGGTCTGCTGGGGGAAGACGTTGCCGTCGGGGACGGCTCCCGGCCGACAATGTCACTAACTTAAGCTAAAAAAATAACAGCACAAAGTTTTCGCCAAGCCTTTTTCAAAAGGCTTGCAGGGTGCAGGGACGGAGTCCCGCCCG
>CADCOF010000294.1 GCA_902802975.1 uncultured Ruminococcus sp.
AAAATCTTGAGTGATTTACAAATTTTATATATAAATTCATTAAAATGTATTTGACATTGAGTGCGTAATATGCTATGATAAATATAGTGAGGATTTTTTGTGAACAATTGCCGAATTGTGTCGGGTCAATTTGCAGAAAGTTAATACAAATTTGATTACGAAAGGAAGGTAAATCCAAATGTTCAATATACCAATGAACACGACCGGGGCGTTATCTGCAGATAACCTTATGGCTTTGAATAAGCCTGCGGCTGCTCCTACTGCCGGTCAGGTTCCTGTGCAAAACGTAAGTCAGCCGATGAATACGCAGCCGCCGCAGACGTTCAATCAGCCGATGAACACGCAGCCGCCGCAGACATTCAATCAGCCAATGAACACGCAGCCGCCGGCAGCTCGTCAGCGTCCTCAGGGCGGCGGTGTAAGATTGAAGAAAGGGCAGAAGACGTCTTTGTCGCAAATGGCACCAAATCTCACACAGCTTCAGGTTTGCTTGGGCTGGGATCTTCTGAACCAGGCCTGCGATCTCGACGCGTCAGCGTTTTTGCTTGGCGCGGGTGATAAGGTGGTTGGTGACGACTGGTTTGTTTTCTACGGGCAGACATTAAGCCCCGACGGTGCTGTTACACATTCCGGAGATTCTGCAGGCGAGGGTGCAGGCGACGATGAAATCATTACAATTGATCTTAATAGATTGGATAATCGTGTTCAGAAGATAGCCTTTGTTGTAACTATCAATGAAGCAAGAGAGCGCGGTCAGAATTTCAGCATGGTAACGAATGCTTATGTTCGTGTTGTGAATAAGAGTAACGGGCAGGAGCTTGTTAAGTTTATGCTTTCGGAGTATTTTGCGTCTGTTACGTCAATGGTTGTAGGCGAACTGTACAATAAGGGCGGTCAGTGGAGATTTAATCCCGTTGGAAACGGTTTTGCTCACGATCTTGCAGGGCTTTGCGGAGTTTACGGCGTAAATGTTGCAGATTAATAATGACTTTTTTAGTCAGCTAAGATAAGGAGATAATGGCAATGATTAAGTTTGAAACAATCAACGAGCTTACACTTAAAGTAACGTGTCAGGGTGGTGGAGATCAGTTTTTCACAAAAGCAGGTGCATTTATTTGCGGCGAGTGTTATGGCGCAAAGAATTATCAGTTTGAAAAGGTTCTTTTGGGTCCTCAGGGCAATCTTGCACAGGCAGCACTCGGTCAGCTGACAAGACGCTTTACGGGTGAGAATCTTCCGTTGATGAAGGTAATGACAAGAGGCGACAGCATTACTTATTACTGCAACGAGGCACAGCATGTTGTTGTATATAACCTCAAGGTTGGCGAGACAATTTCCGTTGAGTCCGAGAATATTCTTGCATTCACGCAGGATTGCAAGTACGGCGTTAGATTCCTGGCTCAGGGCGTTATTTCTCAGAAGGGTCTTGCTACATCCACACTCACGGGTCAGGGTCCCAACGCGCAGGTAGCTGTTCTTGTAGACGGCAACCCGATCGTACTTAGCAATGTTCAGAACGGCTCGACTATCGAAGTAGACCCTGATGCAGTTGTATGCTGGGTAGGCAGCGATCCCGGATTTAAGACGGATCTTTCATGGAAGAACCTCATTGGACAGGCGTCCGGTGAATCCTATATGTTTGAGTGGACAGGAAACAAGACGGCAACCATTATTATTCAGCCGAATGAGAGACAGTCCGGCGTTAATATCGGTATGGACGGCGGTTCCAGCGGTCAGAGAGCGCAGGCTCAGCAGAACCAGACTCTCAGCGGCGCAGCTCAGAGCGTTCAGGGTACACTTGGTCAGCTCGGCGGCATGGTTGGCGGTATGACTGGCGGTTCAGGCGGCGTTGGCGGTGCTCTCGGCGGTCTTGGCGGTCTTCTTGGACTGTAATGGACAGTAAAGAAAGCGAGCGAACAACTATTGACAAGGCTGATAATCCGCAGAAACGCAAAAAGCCCGCAATAGTTGTCACAAAGCTGAATAAAGAAAAAAGTGACTATCCCTACAAATCGTTCCGGGAAGTATTCGGAACGAAGGGATCGGGGAATAACAATTCTTAATATTTATGAAAGAAGGTAGATTACAATGGCAGTTAGTTTGAAAAAGGGCGGCAAGGTTTCTCTCGTTAAGGCAGCGGCAGACGCAGGTATAGCTAATGCAGCTGCACTTACACAGATCAAGGTAGGTCTCGGTTGGGACGTTAACCGTTACGATGGCGGCGCAGCATTTGACCTTGACGCAGCAGCGTTTATGCTGGCAGGAACAGGCAAAGTAAGAAGCAGCGATGACTTTATTTTCTACAACCAGAAGGTAGGTCCCGGCGTTGTGCATCAGGGTGACAACAGAACCGGTGAAGGCGAAGGCGACGATGAGGTTATCGATGTTGATCTCGCACAGGTTCCCGCAGATATCGAGAGAATCAGCTTTACGGTTACTATCGATCAGGCTGACGTAAAGAATCAGAATTTCGGAATGGTTGAGAACTCATACATCAGAGTTTTTGATCCCGTATCGGGAACAGAACTTATCCGCTATGATCTCGGCGAGGATTTCTCGGTTGAGACAGCAGTTGTTGTAGCTGATCTTTATCGTCATGGCGGCGAGTGGAAGTTCAATGCTATTGGCAGTGGTTTTGCAGGCGGTCTTGCAGCTCTTTGTGCTAATTTCGGCGTTGATCTGGCATAAGTGACCATGCGGGCACACGCAGATCGCACACTAACTTTATACGAATAAAAACTTTAAGACCTGCGCCCAATATATTGTTAGGCGCGGGTCTTTCATTTTGTTTTATGAAAAAGGTTCGTGCGCGAACCGGGAGCGGCGGCACGCCGCGTAAGTATTTGAATGCGAATTTTTTTCACAGCTTTTGAATGAGTAAAAAACTATTAAATAGAAAGTTTTTTGTGCAGCTTTTTTCAAAAAAGCTGCCGAGGGTGTGGGGCGAGCAGCCCCACAAAATAGCTGCTGAGTTCACAATTTGTTTACTCATTCAAAAGCCGTGATTTTTTTAAAATTGTATTGACTTTTGTATGCAAAAGTGGTAGAATATGAGTATCGAAAATTCAATATACAAAACCGTTGAAGCGAGAGTAAAAATAAGAAAAGAACACACAGAGAGTCCGGGAGGCTGAGAGCCGGGCAGCAACTGCTTATTATAATGGTTCGCTGAGGGTGCACTGAAAATCTGTTTTGTACAGATGAGTATGCTGCAACGTGTTGGCTTACGTCAGTAGCCGGGAGTATGTTGGTACTCTGCTAAGTGCGCAGCGTCGTTGCTGCGAATCAAGGTGGCACCGCGGGTGAAATTTATCCGTCCTTGACAAATTCCGTTTTTGCGGGATGTTGTCAGGGGCGTTTTTTGTTGCCCAAAAAAAGGAGTGTTTATTATGAATGTGTTTCCTTCAAAAGAAAAATTATCCGTCTTGCGTGATGAGTATAAGTGTCTGCCGCTTGCTTTGAGCGAGCCTTGCGTGAAAAGTGAAGGCGAGATATTTCGTATCCTTCGAAATGTTAGCAGTCATGTGTTTATTCTCGATTCGGCAGAAAAGAATATCCACGGTCGATACACGTTTTTTGGGTATGACCCCACATTGGAGCTTACATGCAGAAACGGCGTCGTTACAATAAAAAGCGGCACACAGGTGCAGTTTAAAACTAACGATCCGAACGAGTATATCCGCAGCATTCTGGCGGAAAATGCTGCGCCAAAAATAGACGAACTCCCCCCGTTTTCAGGCGGGCTGGTCGGCTACTTCTCTTTCGATTATTTCAAATACAGCGAGCCGGGAATCAATTTCGATATTGAGGACGAGGAAAGCTTCTGCGATATCGACTTGATGCTTTTTGATAAAGTCATCGCGCTTGACAACGAAAAAAACGAGCTGATTTATATTTCAAATTTTAAGACGGACGATTTCGAGGAGAATTATAACAAGGCGCACATGAGCTTGAGATCGATGCAGCTGCTGATAAATGAAGGCGAGCTGCGCGGCGTTGAGAAGGGAAGGCTTTTGGAGCCGCTCACACCGCTCTTTGACAAAAGCAGTTTTTGCCAAATGGTCGAAAAAGCCAAAAAGCGTATTTTTGAGGGCGATATATTTCAGGCAGTGCTGTCAAACCGTTTGGCGGCAAAATTCGAAGGGAGCTTGCTGCCGGCATATATTACGCTGCGAAATACAAATCCTTCACCGTATATGTTCTATTTTTCAAGCGAAACTGCGGAAATCGCAGGCGCGTCGCCCGAGACTCTTGTATCGCTCAAAAAGGAACAAGATCGCCGCATGGTTCGGACATATCCGCTTGCGGGCACACGTCCCAGAGGCAAGACCGATGAAGAAGACAAAGTGTTGGAGACGGAGCTTCTTTCAGATGAAAAGGAATGCGCAGAACACAATATGCTTGTCGATCTTGGACGAAACGATCTTGGAAAGATTTCGAAATTCGGCAGCGTAAAAGTTGATAAATATATGCAGATTGAGCGTTATTCTCACGTTATGCACATAGGGTCTGCTGTCAGCGGCGAGCTTAGAGATGATCTTGATGCGCTTGACGCGGTTGCCTCGGTACTTCCGGCGGGAACACTTTCGGGTGCGCCGAAGATCAAAGCGTGCAAGATTATCAACGAGCTGGAAAACAACAAGCGCGGAATTTACGGCGGCGCGATAGGATATTTATCGTTCACCGGTGAGATGGATACATGCATAGCAATACGCTTGGCGTTCAAGAAAAACGGGCGTGTGTTTGTTCGGTCGGGCGCGGGAATCGTTGCGGACTCAGTTCCCGAAAACGAGTTCAACGAGTGCATCAACAAAGCTAAGGCGGTAGTCAACGCGCTTTCGGAGGTGGATTGAACAATGGTATTATTAATAGATAATTACGACAGCTTTTCGTATAATGTATATCAGCTTATAGGCGGGATAGAGCCGGACATAAAGGTAGTGAGAAACGACGCGCTGACAACGCAGGAGATCAGAGAGCTTTCGCCGTCACACATAATATTGTCGCCGGGACCCGGCAGACCGAGTGACGCGGGCATATGTATAGATGTAGTAAAGGAGCTATCGGAAGACTTCCCGATACTTGGTATATGTCTTGGTCATCAGGCAATATGCGAGGCGTTCGGCGGCACGGTGTCATATGCAAAAAAGCTGTATCACGGCAAAGCGTCAGAGATAACAGTAAAAGATGACGTGCTGTTTTCGGGACTCCCGAAAACATTCAAGGCGGCGCGATATCACTCGCTTGCACTTGTAAAAGAAACGCTGCCGGAAGAGCTTGAGATCACCGCGGAAACAGACGACGGAGAAGTGATGGCGGTTCGTCACAAAAGCAGAAATGTTTTCGGGCTGCAATTCCACCCCGAGTCGATATTGACTGAACACGGCGAAGAAATAATCAGACATTTTCTGCAAATATAGATCATACACATATACGTAATAATAAATACCAAGGGGAAATAAAAATGATTGAAAAAGCAATTATCGAATTATCAAATAAGCAGGATCTTACACCGGAAAAAGTAGAGCAAGTCATGGACGAGATCATGAGCGGACAGGCAACAGACGTTCAAACAGCCGCATATCTTTCAATGCTTTCAGTAAAGGGAGAAACTATCGATGAGATCGTAGCGTCCGCAAAGGGAATGAGAAAGCACGCCGCACAGCTCAATAGCAGCAAGAGCCTTCTTGAAATCGTGGGAACGGGCGGCGACCACTCAAATTCGTTCAACATTTCCACAACATCATCTATCGTTATCGCGTCGGCGGGCGTTAACGTTGCAAAGCACGGCAACAGAGCCGCTTCAAGCCGTAGCGGCGCGGCAGACGTTCTTGAAGCACTCGGCGTAAATATAATGATAGACCCCGCAAAGAACGAGAAAGTTCTTGAAGAAACCGGAATTTGCTTCTTATTTGCCCAGACATACCACTCCGCAATGAAATATGTAGGTCCCGTGAGAAAGCAGCTTGCTATTCGCACTGTGTTCAATATCTTGGGACCGCTCACAAATCCCGCAAACGCAGAAATGCAGGTGATGGGCGTGTACAGCGAGGAGCTTGTAGAGCCAATGGCGAAAATTCTCCACAAACTCGGTCTTAAAAAGGCAATGGTTGTATACGGAGAGGACGGTCTTGACGAAATTTCCGCAAGCGCGAAAACGAAAGTCTGCGAGATGATAGACGGCAGCTTTACAACTTACGAGATTGACCCCGAAGATTACGGCTTTGCACTTTGCGATAAAACGGAACTTGTAGGCGGCACTCCGCAGGAAAACGCAGAGATCACGAGAGGTATTCTCAACGGCACTATCACCGACGGCAAGCGCACGGCAGTTCTCCTCAATTCGGCAGCAGGCTTGCATCTTGCGCTGGATATCCCGTACTGCGAGGCGATCGACATGGCAGCAAAACTTATTGACAGCGGAAAGGCACAAGCAAAGCTTGACGAATTTATCAGAGCAACAACGGCAGACAATAGAGCGAGCGCGTAACGAGGTGCAGCATGATACTTGATGAATTGGCAGAGTACGCCACACAGCGTGTAAAAGCCGATATGGAAAAAAAGCCGCTTGATGTGATGAAGTTTGAGGCGTTGGGCAGCGGTAAAGGCTATTTTCGTTTTGAAAAAACGCTTGCCCGCGGTAAAGCCGTTATTGCCGAGGTAAAGCGCGCGTCACCGTCAAAAGGCATGATCAGCGAGGATTTTCCATATGTCGATATTGCACGGGAATACGAAAACAGCGGCGCGGATTGCATTTCGTGCTTAACAGAGCCAAAATGGTTCTTGGGTTCGGACGAGATATTCAGAGAAATACGCCGGTCTGTGTCATTGCCGATGCTTAGGAAGGATTTCACTGTACACGAATATCAGATATACCAGGCGAAAGCGATGGGCGCAGACGCGGTGCTGCTTATCTGCGCACTGCTTGACGTCCAAAAGCTGAAACGATACATTGGCACTTGCGATGAGCTGGGAATATCCGCGCTTGTCGAAACGCATAACGAATCGGAGATAACTGCAGCAGTCGAAGCGGGCGCAAGAGTGATCGGAGTTAACAACAGAGACCTGCGGGATTTCAGCGTAAATACGGAAAACGCCGCAGGGTTGAGGAGCCGTGTTCCGCAAGGGAAAATATTCGTATCCGAAAGCGGTATCACTTCGCCTGAAACAGCTGCGGAAATGTTCCGGAACGGCGCAGACGCGGTGCTTATCGGAGAAGCTTTGATGAGATCGAGTGATAAAAACAGGTTTATCAATATGTGTAAGATTCCGACTTGTTTTGAAGGAGCTGTTAAATGACAAAAATAAAGATTTGCGGCTTGTTTCGCCTCGATGACGCCGATTACATCAACGAAGCCATGCCCAATTATGCAGGCTTTATCTTGGACTACCCAAAAAGTCACAGAAATATTTCTCTCGACTTTGCCGGTGTACTTCGAAACAGAATTGACTCAAAAATCAAAACTGTCGGCGTTTTTGTAAATAATTCAATCGAATCTATTGCAAATGCTGCAAACAGTGGTATAATCGATATCGTGCAGCTGCACGGCAGCGAGGATAACGAGTATATCAAATCTCTGCGCAAGCTTACCAAAGCTGAGATATGGAAATCGTTCGTAATAAAAAGCGCAAGCGATATCGAAAGAGCAAGATCGTCAGATGCTGATATGATACTTCTCGACGGCGGTCTTGGCGGCGGGCGTATGTTTGATCATGACCTTATTCATTCGATAAATCGTGAGTTTATTCTGGCTGGCGGTATCGCCCCGGATAATGCCGCCGAGGTCATCGAAAAAATACATCCGTTTTGTATAGATGTAAGTTCGGGCTGCGAGACCGATAAAATTAAAGATAAAAACAAAATAATAAGTATTACAAATATAGTACGCAATATCGGATAACCGAGCGTTGAGAACGGAGTAATCGGTAAAACACAACTCCACACTAATTACAAGGGAGAGAGAATTTATGTCGAAAGGAAGATTTGGTATTCACGGCGGGCAGTATATACCCGAAACGCTGATGAATGCTGTGGGAGAACTTGAAGAAGCCTATAACAAATATAAAGATGATCCGCAGTTTAACGAGGAGCTGACGGCACTTTTGAACGAATATGCCGGCAGACCGTCGCGCTTGTACTTTGCCGAAAAAATGACAAACGATCTTGGCGGCGCAAAGATTTACTTAAAGCGTGAGGATCTCAATCACACAGGCGCGCATAAAATAAACAACGTACTCGGTCAGGTGCTGCTTGCAAAGAAAATGGGCAAGACTAGAATAATCGCCGAAACGGGCGCAGGTCAGCACGGCGTGGCTGCTGCAACAGCGGCGGCACTGTTCGGTATGGAGTGCGAAATATTCATGGGTAAGGAGGACACCATTCGTCAGGCACTCAACGTGTACAAAATGCGGCTGCTTGGCGCAAAGGTCAACGCCGTTGAAAGCGGTACTGCAACACTGAAAGACGCTGTAAACGAGTGCATGAGAGAGTGGACAACAAGAATAAGCGATACTCATTATGTTTTAGGCTCGGTGATGGGACCTCACCCGTTCCCAACTATTGTGCGTGACTTCCAGTCGGTCATTTCGAAGGAGATCAAGCAGCAGATGCTGGAAAAAGAAGGTCGTCTTCCCGATGTTGTTGTTGCCTGTGTGGGCGGCGGCTCAAATGCAATAGGCGCATTCTATAATTTTATTGAGGACAAGTCGGTTCGGCTTATCGGCTGCGAGGCTGCGGGCAGAGGTATCGACACATTCGAAACTGCCGCTACAATAGCAACGGGTCGTCTCGGAATATTCCACGGCATGAAGAGCTATTTCTGTCAGGATGAATACGGTCAGATCGCGCCTGTTTACTCTATTTCCGCAGGACTTGATTACCCCGGAGTAGGTCCGGAACATGCAAATCTGCACGATATCGGCAGAGCCGAATATGTTCCCGTGACAGATGACGAAGCTGTGAATGCTTTTGAATACATGTCAAAAACAGAGGGAATTATTCCGGCTATCGAGAGCGCGCACGCTGTTGCGCATGTGATGAAGATCGCGCCGACGATGGACAAAGATAAGATAATCGTTATCAATATATCGGGCAGAGGCGACAAGGACTGTGCAGCGATTGCCCGCTACAGAGGGGAGGATATTTCGGAATGAAGATCAAAGATGCATTTGAAAACAGAAAAGCATTTATAACATTTATAACGTGTGGCGACCCGAATCTTGAAACGACTGAAAAGCTCATTGTGACAATGGAGAAAAACGGAGCCGATATTGTGGAGCTTGGAATACCGTTTTCAGACCCGACAGCCGAAGGTCCCGTGATTCAGGCAGCAAATATAAGGGCGTTGTCGGGCGGCGTTACAACAGATAAGATATTCGATATGGTAAGAAGAGTACGTCCGAAGGTAAATATACCGTTGGTATTCATGACATATGCAAACGTCGTATTTTCGTATGGAATAGAGCGGTTTGCAAAGGCGTGCAGTGACATCGGCATAAACGGAATTATACTGCCCGATGTGCCATTTGAGGAGAAGCATGAATTCTCTGATATATTTGACGGAATGGGCGTTGAATTCATATCGCTTGTTGCGCCGACCTCGGACGATAGAACGACGAAGATAGCAGAACAGGCGAAGGGCTTTTTGTACTGTGTATCGTCGCTTGGAGTGACGGGCACTAGAACAAGCATCAGCGATTCGATTTCGGAGATCGTATCTAAGGCGAAAGAAGTGTCGAACGTACCGGCAGCCGTTGGATTCGGAATATCCACGCCGGAACAGGCGGCACACATAGCGCAGTATGCAGACGGTATCATTATAGGTTCGGCGATAGTGAAACTCATCGGAAAATACGGAGAAAACTCCGAAGAGCCCGTAGGCGAGTTTTGCAGAAGCATAAGGGCGGTCATGCGCCCGCAGGCAGATACGCGCTCAAACTTTCTTATTGTATAAAATATATAGCCCGCGCCTGGCATAATGTTGGACGCGGGCTATTTTAAGTATAGTTTATAAAGAGTTTGTGCGCGTACCGGGAGCGGCGGCACGCCGCTTTGCTGATTTAAAGTAAAAAAGCTAAACCCACTAAAGAAGGCTTGCCGGGCAAGCCGGGGCACGCGCGCTAAGAAGCTACTATAACGAAAAAT
>CADCOF010000295.1 GCA_902802975.1 uncultured Ruminococcus sp.
ACGAGAAGCCCCCGAGTCTCGCTTTCCAGCTCGGTCGGTGCTTTTGCTTTGCAAAGGTCTCCACAGGAGACCCGCACCCTCTAAGCGTTAGCGTAGGCGGCGGGAGTATGTCATTTTGTGGTAATGGCTTTTTGGAATAAGAGCGTTTGCAATTTGTAAAGGAGATGAACTATATGATCTATACTGATCTTACAAAAAAGGCGTTAAGGATTTCTTTTGCTGCCCACCAAAACCAAATAGATATGGGTGGAATGCCTTATGTGTATCATCCATATCATTTGGCAGAACAGATGGACGATGAATACTCGGTGTGTGTCGCTCTTTTGCATGATGTTGTAGAGGATGCGGGAGTAAGCATAGAAAAGTTGGAAGCGTGTGGATTCCCTGATGATATTTTGGATGCCGTGGAAATATTGACCCACGACAAACGTATGCAATACATGGATTATATTGCGATGGTGAAAACAAATGACCTTGCCAGAAAGGTTAAAATCGCTGATTTAAAACATAACAGTGACCTCAGCAGAATAGAGCGTTTTACAGAGCATACTTTTGAAAGAAACGCTAAGTATAACAAAGCATTGAAATTTTTGACAGATGAAAGCGGTTTTTAGTATTATCAATTAGTAAAGGCAGTGTGACATATTGTCCGCTGCCTTTTTTGAGCAAAAAAATTGTGACAGTTACATAATATTGTAATAATATGCATTATCTTTTGTCTATACTTGACAAAAGATACCTTTTAATGTTATTATAACAGTGTTAAACAATTGTTTGACGGTATACCAATTTTTAAACCGGATAAACTGATTATATACACCGATGTCGATTGGAGGTAATTTATGTGAGTACAGAAGAGATGATCAACGATGCTGTGCCGGTGCAGTCTGAAATTGAAAATATCGAGCCGGATATCAGCGAACTTGTTTCAAAAATGAGCGTCGCGATAGAAGAAATTAAACATACAAATGAAGACTTCTTCAATAGAATAATCGAGATGCTCCAAAAAGAAGAGCCTTCCGAAAATAATGTGAAGAAAGAGAAAGATAGAAGTGAAGAACTTATTGGTTCTGTTGTATCAAAGATTGACAGTTTGGAAAATGAAGTTAAATCGATTGCTGAAAAACAGGATCGCAATGATTCAAAGCTGATTCAGACGCTGCGTGAAAACGCTAATTTTCAGGTTCAGGTTCGCAGAGGTATGCAGCAGGATATAGACACATATAAAGAACAGTTGAGTCAGGAACGATTTGACGGTATTTTGAAGGATATTGCAACCATATATGTTGAGTATGGTTCTGTTTTGGATGATGAGTCAATGGCAGAACGTACAAAAAAGAATATTCGATCTCTTTTTGAACAGCTTGAAGATGTTCTTACCGATTACGGCGCGGAGATTGTGAGAAGCAATGAGGGAGAAGTAAGACGTACAAGAATCACAAAGGTGATAAACAAAATACCCGTTGACGATGAGCCGAAACATAATACAATTGCAAAAAGCCGCAAACCGGGCGTTGTACGAGACAGAGTTGTACTGTATCCCGAGTTTGTAGATATTTATGTATATGAGCCGAAGTGCGAAAGTGAGGAGTAAAATAATGAGTACATATGGTATAGATCTTGGAACAACTTATTCTTGTATAGCCTGCCTTGACAGAAACGGTAACCCCGAAGTTATAAGAAACCAGGCGGACGCAGGCGACACTCTCGCTTCTGCGGTTTATTTTGAAAGCGTTGATAACGTTGTTATCGGCAGCAGCGCAAAGGAAATGGTTGAAAGCGATGGCGATAGGGTAGTACAGTTTGTAAAGCGTGAGATCGGGAAACCAAATGCACGTACATATCAATTTGACGGAAAAACATACACACCCGTTGAAATCAGCGCGCTTATTTTGGGTCGATTGAAACAAATGGTAGAGGAACAGGGCGGCACGGTTGATGACGTAGTTATCACATGCCCGGCTTATTTCGGTCTTGAAGAGCGAAATGCAACAAAACAGGCCGGCGAGCTTGCCGGGATGAACGTGCTTAATATGATCAACGAGCCGACAGCAGCCGCTTTGTGTTACTGTGCAAGACAGTTCAGAGAAGAACGCACAATTTTGGTATACGACTTGGGCGGCGGTACATTTGATGTTACCATAGTAAAAATGTCGCTTGAAATGAACGATCAAGGCAAAGAGGTCGAACGTGTTCGTGTTGTTGCAACGGGCGGTAATGATCTTTTGGGCGGAAAAGATTGGGACGACAAGCTTTACGATTTTATATTGAAGGCTTGCTGTGAAGAAAACGGTTTGACACCCGATGAAGTTGAACTTGAAACACGTCAGATAATCAGAAGTCGTGTGGAGACAGCAAAAAAGAAACTGAGCAATTCCGAAAATGTAAAGATCAAAATCAATGTGAACGGTTCAATGACAACGGTCAGTGTGTCAAGAGCGCAGTTTGAGGAGATGACTTCCGATAAAGTTGCTCAAACTATGACATACGTTGAAGATGTTCTTAGAAAGGCCGGAAATATTGATATCGATACAGTTTTACTGGTTGGCGGATCGACATTTATGCCAATGATCAGAAATGCCGTTGAAGCAAGATTCCCGGGCAAGGTTCAGCTTGAAGATCCGGATAGAGCCGTTGCAAAGGGTGCAGCAATTTGCGCCGGAATCATTGTTGATGAGATTCTTGAAGCACGTGCCGAAAACAACGGCAGCGATGTTGGTGAGATCAAAGCTCGTTCATCTACCGGAAGCGGTCTGTCAATGGGGTTTGAATATGAAGATCAGACACCGCGTTCGTTTGGTCCCGGTGTCCTTGACCGCAGCGGTGATTATATTATCGACAATATAATCAAATTGGGCGACATAATGCCCGCTAAGGCAGTCAAGGAATATTATACTTCTTTTGACAATATGGAAATGATAGTTCTCCGTGCGTTTGAAAATATGTGCCTTGATGATAGCTTAACACCGTGTGTAACAAATGAGGGCGAACCTCAGCAGACCGATCCTTCAAACAAAGTAAAGCTTTTGGGAGAGTTGGAAATGATTCTTCCGAAAAATACGCCCAAGGGAACTCCGATCGAGGTAACATTCATCGTAGACGCGGCAGGTGTTTATGTAAAGGCACTTAATAAGAACAACGGCGAAAGTGTTGAGACTACCATCAAAATGAATTCCGATGTCGATATGGAAAATAGCAGTGTTACTCAGCTGAGCATTTCTGCCGAGTGATAGGGTGACAAAGAATGGGGATAAAAATAGGCATTGATCTTGGAACGACCTTTTCGGCGGCTGCCGTTTTGGATAAACGTAAAGGCATTCCTGTTATCATACCGAATAGAGACGGAGAAAGAATTACACCATCGGTGATACAATTTCAGGGAAAAAACGTTATTGTCGGCAGTGAGGCAAAAGATGCTTATGAATCCGGCGAATCAGGCTGTACATCTGCGTTCAAACGCAGTATGGGCAGTGACGAGGTTTATTGTACTATCGATTCGGTGGGCTATACTCCTGTGAAGCTGTCGGCAATAATGCTGCGTCATATCAAAAATGAGGTTGAAGCAGTTACCGGTGAGACCGTCGATGAAGCTGTTGTAACTGTACCTGCATATTTTTATCACAAAGAACGCAGTGCAACACTTGATGCGGCAAGATTAGCGGGGCTTAAAGTTAAGCAGCTTATCAATGAGCCGACTGCCGCTGCACTTGCGTACAGTATTGATCACTGGCGCGAGAACGCGCGGATAATGGTGTATGATCTTGGCGGTGGAACATTTGACGTTACTCTCATACAGATGAAGAGTGGCGGCAAGATTGAATCTCTGCGTACAAAAGGTGATCATACGCTTGGCGGCAAAGATTGGGACGCGCGGCTGACAAGCTTGATAGAAAGTAAAGCCGAGTTTGAAGCGGGACTCACCGTGAATGAGTATCCGCAGCTGCATAATGCAGCAATGAGAGCTGCAGAAAGTGTAAAGAAACAGCTTTCAACAAAAAACATAGCCTCTTTGAGATTGTCTTCCGAAGATTTTGGGAAATTCAAAACTGAGATCGGTATTGATGAATTTAACAAAGCAACTTTTGATTTGCTAAAGCGCACAACTACTCTATGCGAGCAGTTACTTTCGGAATTGAATCTTTCTTGGAACGATATTACCGATATATTACTTGTCGGAGGTTCTACTCGAATGCGCCAAGTTTCGGCTTTCCTTAAGGAAAGAAGCGGTCACACGCCGCTGATGCATGTAAATCCCGATGAAGCAGTTGCTCTCGGTGCGGCTATATGTGTTTGGTCACCGCAGCCTGAGTATAATAAAGGCGTTGCGGGCAGCATATCTCATGAGAATCCCTCAAAACATACCGGCAGGGTCGGTACAGAAACAAAGCTGCACAACGCGCTTTCGATAATGCCTTCCGATGTGTGCGCTCATGCTATGGGTGTTATTGCAGTGAGTGCTGATGGAAAAAAGTATATTAACAAAACGATAGTGCCTGCCAATAGTATTATCCCGGTGAAGTGTGCCGAAAGCTTCCATTATTACACGGGTGAAAAAGATGATAACGAATTGGAAATATATATGCTGCAAGGTGAAAAAACACCGCTGGAAAGTGAAGTTATCGGAAAATATACTGTATGCGGAATCAAACATGATCCCAAAAACAACCCAACAGTTGTAAGCATACAATACAGTTATGATCTGAACGGCATGGTACACGTTCAGGTGCGCCAACAGGGAAAAAATGCAGACCTTAAATTAATTGAAGATCCTGTACCTAAAGATATGAGTAAATTTTCGCTGCCTGCCGAAAAGGTCACAGCCTCAGCCCAGCCTCAGCAGCTAAATGTTGTTATGGCTGTAGATGTATCGGGAAGCATGAACGGATATCCGTTAAAAGAAGCAAAAAAAGCAATGTGTCATTTTGTGGATAAACTGCGAAATTATCCGGGAACTCCCCAAGTAGGAGTTGTGGCCGTTTCCGACAGATCGATTGTAGTGATGAAACTCGATAGTGATCTTAATAAGTGTAAGATCGCAATCAACTCTATAGAAGAAGAGATGGCGGGAATACTGAACGGAGCAGACCCGTTTGAAGATATACGCAGAATGCTCAGAAACGCAGTGGGAAGACGCTGGGGAATTGTTCTTGCTGATGGCAGATGGGACGATCAGCCAAAAGCGGTTCGCGCAGCTAAAATGTGCCATGAATTGGGTATAGATATCGTGGGGATAGGATTTGGTACGGCGGATGAGAAATTCTTGAAAGATATCAGTTCCGGTGAGATTGAATCTATGTTTGTAGGTTGTAACGAATTAGTCGAAAGTTTTGGGAAAATTGCGCAAGAGATCGGAGAAACGTCTCCGAAAAGATTGGGAAGATCAAACAAAGTTACAGCGGTGTCAACATGGCGAGCGATCGGTGAAACGCAGTAAATGCAGTAAATAATGTAGGCATACCGCAAATGCATAATGTCCTAGGAGAAGTTAGTGTTATGGCAAAACGAAATTATTTTGAATTACTGGGATTGGATTTTGATCCTCCCGAGAAAAACCAAAGACGCATCGAAAAGGCAATAAATGAGTGGAAGCGCAGAACAGAAGATATACTTGCAAACGAAACAGTTGAGTCTTATCGCCAGTCACTCAATGAGGAACTTTCTTTGTTCGAAGACATTGTGTCCGTTATGAATGACGTAAAGCTTAGAAATATAGAAGCAAGAGCATTGAAACAACTTAAGGTGCGCCAACTCGAGCAGATTTTGGATATATTGATGTTCGGAAGCGGTAATTCACCCATTGTAACAACAGCTCAGATACGCAGTGTCTGTTCTAAACTGAAACTCTCGCCCAAGACCGTTGAGGAAATATATACCTCAAAAGGATTTAGTATCAGCAAGCCTGCCGCACAACTTAATTTAGATGACTACTTTTTGTCATCTGTTATATACGGACATCTTTCAACTAACCTAAAGCGGCTGAAAACGCTTAATTCCACCAAATATCCTTGGACTTCAAAAATTAATGATATATATGACTTGGCGTGTTTTTTCGGAGGAGGCAGTGAACGAGACAGAGTAGGTTTTCGTCGCCGCCGTGCTGGTGATCTTTATGCCATAATGGAAACATGGGCGTCTCGTCTTGCAAGTGATATGAGCGAAGAGGGACATTTGCTTGGCGATTTGTTCACCGCAGGAATGACTCAGGTTTTTGACTGTGAAGCGAACAGGGAAAAATACGATTCGTCGCTAAAAAGAGATCAGCTCAAAGAGTTGTTTAGCTTGATAAAAGCTGCACCCGAGGAATTTAAACGAGACAGATATTTTGCCGAAGGTTGTATTGAGAAGATCAGGCGCAGTTTTCCTGAATATAATCTTGCTCTTGCCTTGTATAATAGGGAAGGTGGATTGTTGAAGGATCCTTACGAACCGTTTGACGCGTCGATACATATTATTTGTCCTTCGTGCGAAGCACCATATGAATTCAGAGATACAGAAACAGCTCAGCGTTCGGTGTGTACAGTATGCGGATCAAAGTTATATGTAAAATGTCCCAAATGCTCAAAGCCGGTTCCTGCTGCAGCAAAACGATGCTTATGCGGTTTCAATGTCCGAGAAATGCAGTATTTTGATGAATATGTAAATCAGTCTAGGACTGCGCTTTTGAGTAATGATCTTGATTCCGCACAGCGTTACTATAATATGGCTGAATTATCATATCCTGGAAATCCCGAGCTATCGTCCTTAAAAAACGAGTTAGATGCACAAAAAGACAAGTATCAGCGACCAATTAACGAACTTCACGCCTTGATCAATGCCAAGCGGTTTTGCGCTGCAAAAGAGCATGCGGATAAGCTTTCCGCATCCATGCCAAATTTAAATATTGAAAAAGAAAAAAAGCTTATTGAAAGCCGACTAAATCAGGCACAGCAGATGATGCCGACGGCACAATTGCCGTTTGAACAACGCGCAAATGCCTGCATCGATGTGTTGGACATAGTTGCAGATCATTATTCAGCGACACAAATACTAAGCACGATACCTGTTTTACCGCCGGTTTCGCTAAATGCTGCCGCAGGTGGGGAAAAAGACATATTTTGCAATTTATCATGGCTTCCTTCGGGTGATCGTGCGGTTACATATCGTATTGTTCGAAAAAAGAATACTCCACCTACAAGTATTACAGATGGTAAAGTAATTGCGTCGCAAATTAGCGAGACCGAATTTTGTGATAAAACGATAGTTTCTGGTATAAATTACGGATATGCGGTTTTTGCCCATAGAGCCAATGTCTTTTCAAAACCGGCTGTGTGCAGCGCAGCGGTTTTCAGCGATCTTAACCGCAGGGAACTTAGTGCAGCTGCCGGCAACAATTCGTGCAAATTCAGTTGGGTGCTTCCTGAAAACAGTATAGGTGTGCGCGTTATCCGAAAAGAAGGAACCATACCTCCGGTTGTTCCGGATTCGTCGAGTGTTATTGCCTCACCAAAAGCTTTTGCACTTTTTAATGATGGAAATCTTCGCAACAATGTAACGTATGGATATCGCCTGCAGTGTGTTTATCCCTGTGACAGCGGTTTTGCCTATAGCGAAGGCATAACTCTTATGTTAACTCCCGAATATCCTCCGGAGGTGTTGCAGAATGTAACCGCAGGAACGTCAGGCAACAATGTTACGATAAGTTGGAAAAAATCGTTAAATGTAAAAACAACGGTTATTATCAAGGAAATAACAGATTCTGCATACTCATTGACGGATCACAATGTTATGGATATTTCCGATATTACTGAGGCTGTCGGAGGCGGAAATATCTTTGCAAATGTTGCGGGAATAGATGGCGAAGTTTCTTTTGTCATAGGTGAAAATACACAGCATACGCTCGCTGTATTGTCGCTTTCCGGCTCTAAAGGAATCGTATCGGAAGTGGTCAGAGTGTCCAGTGTATCAAAGTGCGAGATCGACCGCAAAAATACCGAGATCGTTGCAGGTAGGCTTTGTATTCGTCTTGCTAAGATCCCCGATATGTTGGAACGAATTCACTATTGTTTTGCTGTAAAAACAGAGGATACTGTTCCGTGGGCATCTGTAAACGATATAAGAAACGGAACAATGCAAAGTGTATTTGTGGACGAATATCTGCGTGACGGAATGATGATGATTGAAAAACTTCCGGAAAAAGAACTATATGTTACTGTCATAGGAGAATACAGAATGGACGATGGTTCGGCAGTATACTCTGAGCCATCAAAAATCAGAATAAATAACAAACCTAAGCAATTATTGTCATATAAATTCTCATGGATGGGAACGGGTCTGCTCAACCGTATTATGGAAAAGAGCTGCCGTTTGACCATTACATCAAATGGTAAAGACCTTCCCACTGTTTATGTGGTATGCCGGACTGACGGACATATCCCCATAAATTTGGACGATCCAAAAACAAAGATCATTCATCAAATAGAAGAAAAAGAGAATGCTTTTGTAAATGGAGAGTTTGTATACCGACTGCCCGACGATGCTGTAAAGAGTATGAATGTGGGAATGTATATTCGCTGCTTCACATCAGCCGATTATAAGGATGAGTTTGACCTATCTCCATCCGATGTTGCAAGCTGTGTTGTAAAATGATCTATTGCAGAAAGGAATGATTATTTTTGAGATTGGTTTCAGAGGTGCTTTGCCCATATTGTTTAAAGGAACTGAGAAGTCAGGATCTGAGAATGGTCTGCAGTTCGTGCGGTGCACCGGCAGTGCCAACAAAAGCGGAATTGCTTTTGAAGAAGACGCCAAAATGTTCACGAACAGGCTGCACAGGCTATGCCAGTGAACGAATTTGCAGTTATTGTAATGCTGCTCTGCCTCCTGATATTATGTCGTATTCAAAATATCTAAGATTCAGTATACTTGGTATTACCGGTTCCGGAAAAACAAATTTTCTGACAACTATGCTTCACGAACTGCGTCACTCGCCCGATTCATATCTTGTTCCATCTCCAATGGACGAGTTGACAAAAGCTATGTTCGAAGAAAACGATGGAATCATTTATACGATGCACGAACCGGTTCCTGCGACACCGGCAGGTACAATGCCTCCTCCTCAGCTTTGGCGGCTAAAAGACAAGAATAAGATGACAGGATTGTTTATTCCGTCCTATTCTCTTACAATTTTTGACGGCGCAGGTGAGGATATAGAACATATCGATCCCGTTGTAAGCCGATATATCAATGAGTCAAAGGTACTGGTAATTCTTATCGATCCTTTGGCACTGCCGGGCGTTGCAAGTACAATCGAAGAGGATATTCTGAATTGGTCTACAACTGCCGACCATGTCAATGATGCTTCTGCGAAAATGGTTGACGGTATTGCGGATTATGTAAGAAACAACTGCGGCCTTCCCCCCGGAAAGCTTATTAATAGAGATGTTGCCGTAGTTTTTACAAAAATAGATACAGTTAGAGAAAGCTTCGGCAGTGCAGTCGTAATGAACCCCAGTCCGCATTTGGCTAAAAAAGGTTTTGATAAAGCAGATGCAAACGCAGTCGATGCAGAGATAAGAGATTGGCTGCTAAGCAAAGGTGAAACATCGTTCTTAGACGCTATTGATACTAATTTCAAGAGCAACCGAGTTCGATTCTTTGGAGTTTCAAGCTTTGGACAGCCGCCAACGGGAAATTCTCAGCTTGGAAAGGTAATGCCGCACCGCGTCCTTGATCCTCTGCTGTGGATGCTTTCAAAAGAAGGAATCATTCCGGTTGTTTGATTACATATTGCAAATATTCAGGCTTTCCGTAATAGAGCTTTTGAGGAGGGATACAATGCTAAATCAGCTCATATACACCCGAAGTTCCCCTCATCGTGACTTGAAAAATAATGCTCAAGTTGTCAGAGGTGATGGGTTCGGTGTGTTTGCTGTAAGTGAGGGCTTAACACATATAAAAGATGCTAATTATGATTTTTTGTTGACCAGACTTGCCGTACCAAATTGTTCGAGAGAAAATTCATCGGCAGGATTGGTACATTCGTATGACTATATATCTCTGGGCGGAGACATGTACGCATTTTCATTTGAGTTTGCTCGTCCGCATTGCCGTGAACCACGGAAAAACGGCAAAACTCATCGAGCAGGTACATATATAAAGCAGTGCTTTATCGGTTCTATCAGCGGATATCCTTTTTACTGGTTCGGTTCTCCTCAATGGAATGCATATTTAAAAAGTGAAAATGATTATTATATGGATACCGAACCTAATCCTGTGCCGGAAATGCTCCCGGAAATTGACAGCGAACCTCAGACCGGTTCTATCTCTGAAGAGGATGTGAGAGAATTTGTCCTCAACGGGCGTGGCAAAACACTCGTTGAGGGAGTATGGTTTTTACTTCACGAATATGAGAAGCCGGAAGAACAAAGGAAAGTTCTTCTTATTAAAGATGAACCGAAAAATGTGGAGTTGTGGATTGCGGCGATTAATTATGCACTGCCTCAAGAACTTGCGCGAAAAATAACTTTTTCAACAAACAGATCGAAGCTTGGCACTCAGGCAGATAAGGAGCTATTTTACTATACTGATGAGAACGGAAGGTTTTCCACACTGCAAAACCGCAGCACGAATCAGCAGCGACACCCATATAACATGATAGTTGGGTATCACCCTAAAGATGTATACTGTGCGTCGCTGAGACAAACTCCGAATTCCAATTATACCATAATTGACGGCGTACAAAAAACAAGTACCGTGACAGTCGACGAGTCTGTAAATCAGCCATACTATAAGGCAATTGAAAAATTTGGCAAGGATCTTTTTGATTTCTGCGGAGCAGTTATGCCGGGTATCAATCCCGATAATATTTCGAGTGAAATATCTGATATGTTCAGTGCCTACAAATATCTCATGTCATCGGATAGCCGTGGTGAGAATTGGAAATACGATTATGCATTTGAAGCATTTTCACTGCTTACAAAATATGGAGTACCTACAAATCCTGCTGTGTGTACATATTTGCTGAGTGAAGGACTGGAATCTTACAAACGCTTGGGCAGAGAGGATTCTCATTATGGCTGCAGATACTTAATGATCCTGTATAAGATCGCAGCAGCATCAAATCACCGTGATATGATAATAAATTTTTTTGAACGAAGTATAAAGAATGAGATTCGCAGAATAGATGCTGAGGATAACGCATTGACCGGTATTTGGGCAGCATTGAAGACAGAACAGCTAAAAGAAATAAGACTTCCGCTGCTGATTGAGGTGTTTTCGGATGACAAGCTGAAAGCCTACTCTCATATGCTCAAAAATGCAAGTGATGATATTTTGCTGACAGTAGGTGAAATGTTTCTGACGCTGTGCGAAAGCCGTTATTCATCATTGTCCGAGATACTCAGAAGCAAGGAGCAGTACAGTTTTTTGTGCTATACACTGATGGCTGCAATAGATTGGCCATTTGTTCGCAAGAAACTTTTGGCTATAGTTGGTCGTTCACCAAGACTTTTTAATGCAACATTGATTTCTATAGAACAGCGTCTTGAGAAAAAATCGCCCGAAAAAATGGATATGTGGATTTCTGTGTCAGCAGAAGCTGTTGGAAGAAGCGCGCTAGATATAAGCATTCAAATAGCCAAGTCAGGAGCAGCCGACCGGACTACTGCTGAAAAAATTCTTGCCGGCGCAGTAAGAAACGACAGAGGCTATACGAGAGAAAGCATGAATGCCGCAATGAATTTAATTCAAAGTGACGAAGAATTGTCAGGCGGCGCATATTTTTGCGCATGTGCGGAAGTATGTCCGCCCGGAGAAATGGATCGCCTCATCGAATTGATAATGGTATCAAATATGAGTGAAAAAGCTCAGAAAGCTGTATTTAACCGTATTGATTCAATCGTATCATTTGATCCGCCAGAAGGGTTTACAAAAGCAGGTTTTTTTGCATTGAAAAAATGGTCGGAGCAGCTTGGAATTACGTCAAAAAGCTGTGCATATTATGATCTGCGCCGAAAGTTGTCATCAGATAAGCGAGAGCAGATTGCAGCGGAATCACTTAGCAGCTTTTTGATTTTAAACGAACCGCTAAAAAATGGTTTTATCGAAAGTCGTTGTTTCAGGGAGTTGGCTACAAATTGTGCCGGAATATGTCAGAGTGAAGTGCATATTTTATTCTTGTGTATGTTTGTATATGAAGACGAACGTCTGCGCAGACGGTTTACCGATGCATATGTCTCGTGCATTTTTCGTCTTGCGCACAGCGGCGATGTATTAAAATCATTATTGAATCTATGCGAACCGTTTGTTTATGAATATAAAATTCGAGGAAGAACCGAAGAAGAAGTAAATGTTGCTTCGGACTATCTTGAAAAAAGTGTGAGAGGTCATTTGAAAAAAGTACATTTGCCACAGCTTGAAGAAAAGCTTGCCAAATATACGGAGTACGACGATGACGTAAAGAGAACTCTTTTGGAGCTTTGCAGAGCTGCGGGAAGCACACGTTAGCATATAGAGCGTTCTGAGCTGCATGGCTAATATTAATAACTATAAATGAGCAAAAAAGTAAAAATGCACAAAACTGAAGTTTGATAGAGCACAGCATAAAGTTTTCGCCAAGCCTTTTTCAAAAGGCTTGCGGGATCCAAGGGGTGCGGGTCTCCGGTGGAGACCTCTGCCGAAGGCAGAAGCACCGACCGAACCGGCAGGTGAGACCCAGAGCCCTTGGCCGCCGGAGGCATTATTAAGC
>CADCOF010000296.1 GCA_902802975.1 uncultured Ruminococcus sp.
ACGGCAGTGGAGACGGTGGCACGGCTGCGAAAGCAGACGTGACGGAGGGGTTATTTCGGCAATTTCTTGTTTTGGCACAGTCTGAATTCCGAATTAGCAAAACAACTCCACTCTCAACTCTCAACACTCCACACTGAAAAAGCGTTTAGGAAAAGATTTATGTCGTTTACTATAGTTTAATTCATAACGCATAATAAAAACGCGCGTCCGGCATAATGCTGGGCGCGCGTTGTATTTTTTGTTTTTAATCAAAGTTCGTGTTCGAACTGCCGCCGGCCGCTTGGTTACGTTGGCGTTTGATTGCTTGTTCTCTCAGCATGAGTGTGTTCTGCAGGTTCTGATTTGATACAAATACGGGGAAAGGACCGAACGGGTTTATTACTACGCCGCCGTTCTTTAATCCGATGTCTGCGCATCTCTCAAACGGCATAAGTACGGTCTTCGGCTTCTCACCGTTTTCGTTTTCTCGCTGTATGGCTGTCCACAGCCCGAGCGCGGCTATGTCCGTAAACAGCGGCAGCACAAGCAAATTGTTGTCGTTCGGGTGATGAAGAAGTCTGAATGATACCTTCGGGTCTTTCAGCTTTACTTTGCCTGTCGTTGGGTCGGGTTCCTCAAGCTCCATGTCTGCCGGCGTGATGTAATTCGCAGTCAGCAGCGATACCATAAATGTGTATGTAAATTCGTTCTCCTTGACAAGACGATTGTATTCGCATGTGAGTCCGACAAGCAGCGGGTTTTCAATCGGTCTGTTTGGCTGCGGTGCAAGCTGCGGCTCGATATTCGAAATTACCGAATATTTCGGAATCTCGTTCGGGTCGGTGATGTCCGTAATTCTGATCGCTAACCTGCAGTCCTGCGCGCTGTCCTTCATCTCTTTTTCAACTACAAGCGCGTCTGCTTTCGCTACGAGAGGTCTGACAAATTTCGGATGGATAATAAAAAACTCGTCGCCGACATTTATCATTCCGTGAAGGTTTCCTACTGCAGCTATGCTTTCGCCCTCGTCAACAACAAATACATTCTCTACAAGGAATGTGTATCTTGTGGGGCGCGCCGTGTTTTCAGATTCTGCAGCTTTTTCGGAAGTTTCTTCTTTTTCTGTAGTCTCTTCTTTTTCTGTAGTCTCTTCTTTTACTGTTTCAGCTGCTTGGGTTTCTTCGGTCTCTTTTTTCGATTTTGCGGATTTTTTAGAATTTCTGTCAAACAATCCCATTGTCTGAATACCTCGTTTCAAAATTTATTTTATGTAACGAACTGATTTACAGCTCAATCAACTCTTTCGTTATTGTTGCCAAACTCTCGCAGCCGTTTTTCGTCACGACTGCCATGTCTTCAATTCTCACACCGAATTCTCCGGGAATATATATTCCGGGTTCTATCGTTATAACCATACCTTCGCTCAGAAGCGTCTCACTTCGCGTTGATATAAACGGCTCCTCGTGAATGTCAAGTCCCACGCCGTGACCGGTAGAGTGTGAGAAGTATTCCGAATAGCCAGCCCGTCCGATTACCGAGCGCGCAGTCCTGTCCACTTCATACGCCTTAATTCCGGCGCGAACCTTCGCCATTGCTGTTTGCTGCGCCTTAAGTACGATTTCGTAAATTTCGCGCTGCTTGTCGGATATGTTTCCAACGGCGATGGTTCTTGTCATGTCGCTGTGGTAGCTGTCGTATATTGCGCCGATGTCAAATGTGACAAAATCGCCGTTTTGTATCGCATAATCACCAGGAACTCCGTGGGGCATAGACGTATTTTTGCCTGCGATTGTAATCAGATCGAACGACACGCCCGACGCGCCTTTTTTTCTCATTATGTATTCGAGGTCGAACGCCAGCTGCGCCTCAGTGACTCCCGGCTTTACGTCGTTGAGAAGTTCCAAAAACGACTCTTCGGCGATTTTCTGCGCTGTACGTATTTTTTCGATCTCGGATTTTGTTTTAATAATACGCTGAGTGGAAATCAGCTTGTCGAGCCGCTCGTTGCCCATGACCTTGCACCCGGCGTCAAAAATATGCTTTTCGAGCTGCCGCATTGTATGAACAGTCATTTTTGACGATTCAATAATCAGGTTCCTGATGTCGTAATGTTCAACAAGCTGCGCAAGGCTTTCGTAATAATTCGTATAGACGAGAATCTCGGTGTTTGTCACGCTGCGTTGGGCGGCTTCACCGTAACGCGGATCCACGAGGAAAAAAGCCTTCTCGCGGCAGATAAAAAGCGCGCCCTCGCTGTTATTAAAATCGAGAAAATAGCGGAGATTCGCCTCGCTTGTAATTAAAGCGGCCTCACGTCCGGAAGGGGAGAGCTTTGTTGCAAGCTTCTTTATTTTTATATATTTTTGAAGGCGTTCAAGCTCCATGTTTTCAGACATATATCATACCTCCGTATCAAATATATCTTTAAGCGCGCACAATGCAAGCTTATAGCTGTATTTGCCAAAACCGCTGATCTGACCGCGGCACACGGGCGCAATGACGGACGTGTGCCGGAATTCCTCGCGGCTGTGGATATTGGACATATGCACCTCGATAACAGGAACGCTCGGCACACAAGCGATAGCGTCTCGAATGGCGTAGCTGTAATGCGTGTACGCGCCGGCGTTGAGAATAATAGCATCGTTTTTGCCCAGAGATTCATGAATTTTTGAAATGATCTCGCCTTCGCTGTTTGATTGAAACGTTTCAAGCTCCATATCAAGCTTTTTCGCCCACTCAATGACGTCGCGGTTAATGCTCTCGGCTGTTTCGCTGCCGTATATATTTTTTTCACGGAGTCCAACCATGTTCAGGTTAGGTCCCAGAAGAAAAAGAACTTTTTTTGACATAATAACGCAAACCCCTTTTTTTTCAATGCGCAATTCGCAATGCGCAATTCGCAATGAATGCTCGATCTGAGCTTTTCACTTTCGTTCACAATTCTTCGCACTGCAATAATTTATTGTCGTTGTGGTAAAGTTCGACTTACGTCAATTGCACATTGCTAATTGCTAATTGAATTAAGACTGCTTAGTGCGCATAGAAAACTGACATGTCGTCAAGTCGGACAACGCACAGTTTGCCGCCGATATCGATGCCGCAGTTGATTGCTATGTGGTTATTCTCCATATAGACTTTGTCGTAGGGAGAGCTTTCGCCTTCGGGAGTAAATCCGATAAGCGGATATTGACTTTCGAATATTCTTCTTGTAGGCATATGACCTGTCACTAAGTATTTGTCATCATAGTACTTTTTGGAATAATCGGGTGCGTCGTTTATTAACTCGTAGATATCGTAATCGTCAAGTTCTTTATCGGGCGAAAAGTTGTTTATACCTGCATGAACCAGCACAAATTTCTTGCTGCCGATCTCGACTTCTTCATAAAGCGAAAAATCGCTGAGGTAATCGACTACCATTTCGCGTTTTTCATCGTCGAGCGCACGGAACTCCTTGATTGTCTTATCACCGCCCATTGAAACCCAATCGGCCATTTGCTCCATTTTCTCTTTGGGAAGTCCCTTGAAATTTGGGTCGTCTGCGTTCTCCATCAAGATTGACAGGCATTCTATAGCAGCATATTCGTGATCGCCGATTATCGGGTAGACGTTTTCTCTCATCATCATATCAAGAAGCAGTTTCATGCTGCTGCTGCCTTTGCCGTCAATTACGTTCCCCAGTACATACAAAGTATCTGTACTTTTAAAGCTTATTTTTGACAAAAGAGCTTTATAGCCTGAATAATGTCCATGAATGTCTGACATACAATAGATCATATATATACCTCCTTACTTTTACGTCGAACATCAAAAAATGCACATAAAAGTTTGACCCATTACACCAATATATAGATTATATCACGTATACCGCCATGTGTCAACGAAAAGTTAAATTCAATGTGCAATTCGAAATGCGTAATTAATGCTCGATCTGAGTCCATCACTCTCGACCACAATTTTTCACACTGCAACAATTTATCATCGTTGTGATAAACCATTGATTTTTACAAATAATTCCGCATTCCGCATTCCGAATTCCGAATTCCGAATTAATGCTCGATCTGAGTC
>CADCOF010000297.1 GCA_902802975.1 uncultured Ruminococcus sp.
CTTTAGGGGAGGGGGACCGTTGGCAACGGCTCCCAGCCGCCGTAAGGCGGTGGAGGGGTTCATGCTCAGAACTTTTGGCACAGTCTGCATTACGCATTACGCATTACGCATTGATTTAATGCCGCCCGCAGCATAGATATTTCGTCTTTATATCCGGGAAGATCGTTTGGCGTTTCGAGAATTATCGGAAGTTTCTTTATTTCATCGCGCGAAATAAAAGAAACAAGCGCGTCAAGCCCGATTTCTCCTTTGCCTATCAGTTCATGGCGGTCTTTGTGGGAGCCTAATTTGTTTTTGCTGTCATTGAGGTGTACCGCGTACAGACGATCAAGTCCGATCACTTTGTCGAACTCCTCCATCACGTTGTCGGCGTTATTTACAATGTCATATCCGCCGTCAAATATATGACATGTGTCAAGGCATACGCCGAGTTTTTCGCTGTGCTCTGTTCTGTCGATTATCGCGCGCAGTTCCTCGAATGTTCTGCCTATCTCGCTTCCTTTTCCTGCCATCGTTTCAAGAAGAACAATGGTGGTTTGTTCAGGTTTGATTATGTCGTTGAGCAGCTGCACGATGTAATCAGTTCCAATTTCCACGCCCTGCTTGACATGACTGCCCGGATGAAAATTATAATATACTCCGTTAATGTGCGAAAGCCTCTCAATATCGTCCTTCATGATCATATGAGCAAGCTCGCGCACTTTTTGGTCGGCAGAGCATGCGTTTAGCGTGTAGGGCGCATGTGCGACTATTTTGCCGCCGTCATGTTCTGCCCAATACTTATTGAATGCCTCGCAGTCATCAATGTCAAGTTCCTTCGCCTTAAAACCGCGCGGGTTTCTTGTGAAAAACTGAAAAGTGTTTGCGTCTATCGAGATCGCTTCTTCTCCCATGCTGAGATAGCCGTTTGCCGCGGAAAGATGGCAGCCTAAAGTCATCATGTGCGCGCCTCCTGTTTTTGTTTTTTGTTATTAGTTTTCGAAAAATGCAGCAAATGCAAGATACGCCATGTAAACGTCAACCTTCGACACAACCTCAAACGGCGCATGCATTGAAAGCACGGGTACACCCAAATCTACTACGTCAACATTGTAATTCGCAACGTACTTCGCAATAGTACCGCCGCCGCCGCCGTCAACCTTGCCAAGCTCGCCCGTCTGCCAGAGAATTTGTTTGTCTTCAAGCATTTTGCGAATGCGTCCCATATACTCCGCGGACGCGTCCGATGTA
Source organism: uncultured Ruminococcus sp. (assembly GCA_902802975.1). GTDB lineage: Bacteria > Bacillota > Clostridia > Oscillospirales > Acutalibacteraceae > RUG592. The sequence goes on from CADCOF010000297.1 coordinate 1,231, forward strand.
TCGTACTTGCCGCCTGAACCTGTATATTTTGTGATTATAACGCCGCCGTTGAGGTAACTTGAATTTCTCTCTTCAAAAGCACTTGCGTATGTCGGGTCAAATGCAGCGTTGACATCTGCGGAGAGGCATGTCGACTTAGCAAGAACATGGCGAAGTTTCATGCCGTCAGCCTCAGCGAGGTCTTCTATAAATGTGTTCAGGAACGTTGACTGCATTCCGGTGTTGCCATCGGAACCGATTTCTTCCTTATCGCAAAGGAAAGTGATAACAGTGCTTTCGGGAGTATCAACATCGAGCGCAGCCATAACTCCGGGATAGGCGCAAACTTTGTCATCGTGACCGTATGCGCCGATAAGACTTCTGTCAAAGCCTATATCGCGCGGTTTATATGCGGGAACAAGATCGAGCTCCGCAGAGAGAAAATCCGATTCGGTGATTCCGTATTTCTCAAACAGAATATTAAGGATATTGAGCTTTACCTGTTCGCTTTCTTTATCTTTATTAAACGGTCTGCTGCCGATAAGCACGTTGAGATTTTCGCCCAAAATAGCCTTAGACATAGGCTTTGCAGCTTGTTCTCTGTCCAGGTGTGGGAGAAGATCGGACACAACAAAACAAGGTTCGTTCTCATCTTCACCGACGCATACATCGATATATTCGCCGTCAAGACGAACGATTCTTCCGTGCAAGGCAAGCGGAACGCAAGTCCACTGATATTTTTTTATGCCGCCGTAATAATGCGTTTTGAACATAGCGAGGTCGCCCGCTTCATACACCGGGTTCGGCTTGAGGTCAAGGCGCGGGGAATCGATATGAGCGATAACGAGGCGCACGCCGTTTTTTGTGCCGTTCTTTCCGATAACGGCAAGACCGATGTTCTTTCCTCTGTTGACAACATACACCTTATCTCCGGGCTTATAATCCGCCGACGGATCGTACTCTGTAAAACCATGTTCAACGGCGAGTTTTTGCGCGGTGCGCACGGCTTCTCTTTCAACTTTTGATGTTGTCATGAACGTTTTATATCCTTCGCAGAATTCATCTGCTTTTTCGATAATTTCTTTGTCGAGCGACAATGCGCCCGAGGGCTTTTTTGCGGCAAGTTTTTCTTTTAGCAGAGCCGCTTCTGTTTTTTTCTCTGCATCAGCCATTGTAATCAATCCTTTCGTTTTTTCTTTACATTGGGCACCGGCGGCGGGTTGCACCCGCGGGCAGTACGCACACAAACTTTGTGCAAACAAAAACTTCATCACCTGCGGCGGGTTGCACCCGCTGGCAATACGCACACAAACTTTGTGCAAACAAAAACTTCATCACCTGCGCCATACATAATGTTGGACGCGGGAATAGCGTTGCGTTACAAATAAACTATGTGC
>CADCOF010000298.1 GCA_902802975.1 uncultured Ruminococcus sp.
CCCGACATTGTGTTTGGCGCGTGCCTTTCATTTGGTTTTATGAAAAGGTTTGTGCGCGAACTGTCACCGGCGACACGCCGGCAGTTCGCCGGGCGGCTAGTATTCTTTTTTGATTTTATCGAGATTGTATGCGGTTTTGAAACGCTGTTCATCTTCTTTTGTGCGAATAACCATAACGTCCGTGAAGTGACCGTCATCTTTTCTGCGAAAGCCCGCCACTTTTTCGCCTGTGCATATTGAGCAGCGTATGACTGCATATTGCTTTTCCGGGTCGAACGGCGTTTGTTCCTTCATGCGTTTTGCATATGAAGGCGTTTTGTCGTTGTCCTGATACGCTTCTATAATCATTACTATTACAAATGCAGCAATAATAACTATGCCAACTATTATCAACGGAAACAGTATACTGCGTGTAAATATCCATACCAATCCGGGGATAACTGCACCAATCAAAATGCCTGTGCCAAGCATTTGTCCACCAAAATGTATTGAGTTAACCTTTTTCAAAATACTATTCTCCTTATCAAAATAATAGTCGCCGATTCTTTCTACGAGTAGTATATCACATTTTTCTGTTAATTTCAACAAATCAATGCCGCTATGAGTGTGGAGTTTTGAGAGTTGAGTTTGGAGTGTAAGTAAAAACTTTTTACTCACAACAAAAACTAAAGTACCAAACAGAAATTTTATCGGTAAAGAAAGTCACGCAAGTAAAATAACTCAACTCTCAACTCTCTACACTGAAAAAAGTGTTTAGTAAAAGATTTATGTCATTTACTATAATAACCCGCGCCAAACATAATTGTTTAGACGCGGGCTTATATTTATTATTGCTGCAAATAAACTATGTGCGTGTATCGGGGACGGTCGTTAGTATTGTTCTTCGTCCTGAAGAGCGTCTACGCCTTCCTCACCTGTGCGGACTTTTATTACATTCTCTACATCGTAAACGAAAATTTTTCCGTCGCCTGTGTGACCTGTGTACATAACCTTCTTTGCCGTTTCAATGACAGTTCTAACAGGAACCTTGCTTACAACAATCTCAACTTGGATTCGTGGATGAAGTGTGATCTCTTGTACTGCGCCTCTGTAATATGAAGGCTTACCCTTCTGAACGCCGCAGCCAAGAATATTTGTTACCGTCATGCCCGTGATGCCAATATCGAGCATTGCCTGCTTGAGCGATTCAAAGCACTCCTGACGAACGAATATCTCGATTTTTGTAAGCTTGATATCGGATGCGGGAACGGCTTTCGGAGTTCTGACAACTACCGGAACAGCGTCATCGATATCGGCTTTCGGTGCTTCGATTGCATTGCTGTTTATAGGTGCGGACATGGTTGCAAATATCGGCTGGAAGTCCGCATATGCGCTGACAAGACCGTGCTCGGGGAAATCAAGTCCCTGAAGTTCTTCTTCTCTTGTTACTCTGAGTCCGATTGTTTTCTTGATGATAAGGAACGTTATCGTTATCGTAACGCCGCCCCAAACAATAACAGCAAGTGCGCCGAGACACTGAATTCCAACAAAATACCCTCTTGTTAAGCCGTTAGCCGAAAGATAATCATTTGAGGCGAATACGCCGGTAAGTATTGTTCCGAGAAGTCCGTTGACGAAATGAACGCCGACTGCACCGACCGGATCGTCTACCTTCAAAACTTTATCAACAAATTCAATGCCGAATACAACTGCAAATGCTGCTATGATTCCGATTACTGCAGCTGCCCATGTGTTGACGCAGTCGCAGCCGGCTGTTATTGCAACAAGTCCTGCAAGAGAACCGTTGAGCGTCATTGAAACATCGGGCTTCTTGTAGCGAATCCATGTGATGATCATGGTTGCGAGTGTTGCCATTGCTGCCGCAAGGTTTGTGTTTACAAATACCACAGACGCAAGCTCTGCACCGCCGTCTGTCATGGAAACAGTAGACGCACCGTTGAAACCGAACCAGCAGAACCACAGGATAAATACACCCAGTGCGCCAAGCGGGATATTGTGACCGGGGATAGCCTTTGGATTGCCGTCCTTGTCGTACTTACCGATACGTGCGCCCAGTATTGAAGCACCGATGAGTGCGCAAAGACCACCGAGCATATGAACAGCAGTCGAACCGGCAAAATCATGGAAGCCGAGTTGTGCAAGCCAGCCGCCGCCCCAGATCCAGTGACCCGAAACGGGGTAGATGATAAGGCTGATTACTGCGGAGTAAATACAATATGACGAGAATTTGGTTCTCTCTGCCATTGCGCCCGACACGATGGTTGCCGCTGTTGCGCAAAATACTGTCTGGAATATAAAGTAAGCCGAAAAGCTTACGCCGCTCGGAAGTATATCCGTATAATCGCCTGTTGTGAAAAGGTCAATTCCTCCGAAAATTGCCGAATGAGTTCCGAACATGATGCCGAATCCCACAAGCCAGTAAAGCGGTGTTCCGATCGAAAAATCCATTAGGTTTTTCATGATAATATTGCCGCTGTTTTTAGCTCGTGTAAAACCTGCTTCAACGGCGGCAAAGCCGGCCTGCATAAAGAACACAAGTGCCGCGCCGATAAGCGTCCACATCGTGTTGACATCGGAAAACAGTACAGTGATGTTTGAATTTGACATATAATTCCCTTCTTTTCTTTAAATTGACTAAATTGAATGCAAAAAATAATGACGGCAGCGACTCTGTGGATCTTGCTCTTTCAATAAAGATAAGCAAAAACTCCTGACAGCGCCATTGCCGTCTATATTACAAAGTGGAATGTTGAAAATTAAAAGTGGAATTATTATTCCTGAAATCTAATTGTTAAAATAAATTTCAATTTTTACTTTTAACTTTAAACTTAAGGCTTTAAGCTGAACTCAATATTCAGTAAAAGTATGAGTGGGAACTGCCTGTATGATCAAACGCCGAAGAGAATCTCGCCGTATGATGGGTATGGCCAATACTTAGCGGAGGTCTTTGTCTCCATTGCGTCACCGAGTGCGCGCAGCTCGTTCATGAGTTCAAATACTGTTTTGCGGTAATACATTGCAAGTTCCAGACCCTCGTACTGTGCAGCAGCTTCAACGGCAGCTTTCAGCTCGTCTGTCTTCTTTACGAATTTTTCGAGAGTATCCGAAAGTTCCTCAATAAGCGATGTTTCGGCATAGATCGAGTATGCGCCGAGTGACTTCTTTGCAAGGGCGGCATTTGAAAGCGAATTTACAAAAGCGATAACTGCAGGCGTGATGTTCTTCTCCGCCATGTCAATCATGGTCAGTGCTTCAATGTGTAGCTGCTTTGAATACATTTCAAGCTCGATCTCATAACGCGAGTATATCTCCTGCTCGGTAATAATGCCGTTTTTTGTAAAGAGGTCAACGTTTTTCTTGTCGATAAAGTGAGCCATTGCCTCTGGCAGTGAGCGGTAATTGCAAAGTCCTCTGCGTGCAGCCTCTTCTACCCATTCGTCCGAGTAATTGTCGCCGTTGAAGATAATATTTCTGTGTTCTGTGAGAGTCTTCTTGACAATATCCTTGATCGTGGCGTTGATGTCTTCCGCGCCTGAAAGTTCATCACGGAACTGTGCAAGTTCTTCTGCAACCATCGTGTTGAGCATGTAGTTCGGACAGCCGATGTTGAGCGAGGAACCAAGTGCGCGGAACTCAAACTTGTTGCCTGTGAAAGCAAATGGAGATGTTCTGTTTCTGTCTGATGTATCCTTGCGGAAATCGGGAAGAACATCTACACCGGTGAGCATATTTGTCTTTCCTGCGCTGTGATATTCTTCACCGTTGATGATTGAATCTACAAGCGCGCCGAGATCGTCTCCGAGATACATTGAAATAATAGCGGGCGGTGCCTCGTTTGCGCCGAGTCTGTGGTCATTACCGGCTGAAGCAACTGTGAGCCTTAGAAGATCCTGATACTCATGAACAGCCTTAACAACAGCCGCAAGGAAAAGCTGGAACTGAAGGTTCTCTTCGGGATTCTTGCCGGGGTCGAGGAGATTTTCTCCTGTATTTGTGGAGATCGACCAGTTGTTGTGCTTACCGCTTCCGTTTACGCCTGCGAAAGGCTTTTCATGGAGAAGGCACACAAGACCGTGCTTCTCCGCTGTCTTCTTCATAACTTCCATTGTAAGCTCGTTGTGGTCTGTAGCAATATTTGATGTGGCGAAAATAGGTGCAAGTTCATGCTGTGAAGGTGCTACCTCGTTGTGCTTTGTCTTTGCCATAACGCCGAGCTTCCAAAGTTCCTCGTCGAGGTCTGCCATGAAAGCGGATACTCTCGTCTTGATCGAGCCGAAGTAATGATCTTCAAGCTCCTGACCTTTCGGTGCCGGCGCACCAAAAAGCGTTCTGCCTGTATAGATAATATCGGGTCGCTTGTCGTACATCGACTTGTCAATAAGAAAATATTCCTGTTCGGGACCGACAGTTGTCGTAACTCTCGTAACATCTGTCTTTCCGAGAAGATGAAGAACATCAACCGCAACGCTGCTGAGTTTCTCCATTGAACGCAGAAGGGGAGTTTTCTTGTCAAGTACTTCGCCGGTATAAGAACAAAATGCTGTGGGAATATACAAAGTTTTATCTCTGATAAATGCCGGTGACGTGGGATCCCATGTTGTGTATCCTCTTGCCTCGAAAGTTGCGCGGATACCGCCAGATGGGAAAGATGATGCGTCCGGCTCGCCCTTGATAAGCTCTTTACCGGAGAACTCCATAATGACCTGACCGTCGCTTGCGGGATAGATGAAGCTGTCATGTTTTTCAGCAGTGACGCCTGTCATAGGCTGGAACCAGTGAGTATAATGTGTGCAGCCCATTTCGACCGCCCACTCCTTCATTGCGTTAGCAACTGCGTTTGCAACGCTTAGATCAAGCGGTTCGCCGTTTTTGATTGTGCGCTTTAATGCCTTATAAGTAGCGTGAGGAAGTCGTTCTTCCATTTTTCTGTCATTGAATACCATACTGCCGAAAAGCTCCGGTAAATTTGCCATAATTAAACACTCCTAATAAGTTTAATTTGATACAAAAAAATACAAGGACGCCGTAAGCTGCTAGCTTGCGACGTCCTTGCCGTATCTATGTTGTCATTATACGACTCAAAAAAGAAAATGTCAACACTTTTTGAAATTATTTTTATTTTTATTGCAAAACAGAGAGATGTATTCTCAATTTCGTGAAATTTTAATGCAAATATATCATAAACAGCGTACCGCTGTTGACAGATGCGTACACGAGCTTTTTTATAAAAAGGTTCTACCTGAGCGGCTGGAAGAATTCAAATATTTATTTAAAGATATAAATGAGCAAATTTTTAAC
>CADCOF010000299.1 GCA_902802975.1 uncultured Ruminococcus sp.
ATGATGTTGACACCACGCTCTTTGAACTCTTCCTCTGTAACCGTATTGAATGAAGTCGGAACAACAACAATAGGTGTTGTCTTGTTCTTTTCTCTGTATTTCTCTACAAACTCAAAGATTTCGGACGGGTCTTTCTTACGGCTGTGAATCATGATAGCGTCGGCTCCTGCGTCGGTAAAGGCAAATGCTCTCTCCAGTGCATCATCCATGCCCTGTTCAAGAATAAGACTTTCAATTCTTGCACAGATCATAAAATCTTTAGTACGCTGTGCCTTTTTCCCTGCCTTGATCTTCTCACAAAAATCCGGAATGGCAGCCTGTGTCTGCTGAACCTCCGTACCAAAAAGACTGTTCTTTTTCAGACCTGTCTTGTCCTCAATAATAACCATGGAAACGCCCATTCTTTCAAGTGAACGGACTGTATAGACAAAATGCTCGGTTAGTCCGCCGGTATCACCGTCAAAGATAATAGGCTTTGTTGTTACCTCACAAATATCGTCAATCGTGCGAAAACGTGATGTCATATCCACAAGTTCAATATCCGGCTTGCCCTTTGCTGTAGAATCACAGAGGGAGCTTATCCACATAGCATCGAACTGATGAGCACCACCGCATTCTTCTACTATGGTGTTTTCTACAATCAGACCTGTAAGACCGCTGTGTGCCTCCATAGCTGTAATGGTACCCTTCATAGACAGTGCCTTTTTCAGTCTGCCACGACGCACATCGGGAGTGGAAAGCTCTGCTCTTGCACGTTTATCCAACTCCGCATATTTTTCGTCCTTCGCATAAGGATACTCCACCAATCTGCCGCCATAGGAAGCCAGAACGGAAACTACCTCATCACGGATTGGCTTCTGGATCCCTGATATCCAGTCATCACCATGAACAACATAATCGGGATGATATTTTTCCAGGTTTTCTTTATAGCTTAGTGTTTTCTGCTCAACTACCTTATAAACCCCTGTGATATTCTCAAGCATGGACTTACGCTCTTCAAAAGGAAGAAGCGGAAAACGCTTATAACCGATAACGGCTTCATCTGACAATACACCGATAATCAGCTTTCCAAGCTTTTTTGCCTTCTGAATGATAGAAATATGACCGCTGTGGATCATATCGGTTGAAAAGCACATATACACCTTACGGTTTTCGATTTCCTTCAACTTCTCAGAAACAACAGCAAGGTCTTCAGGATTATCTATTTCACTGCACAGCAAATTTTTGACATCAAGTGCGTTAATATTTACTGAACCATTAAGCTCGTTCAGTGCATGTTCTGCATAAACACTCGTATTGCCAGCGTCGCAGAACTCAACTATTCTGTCAAGCCATATATTCCAGTCTACCTTATTGAGTTTATAAAGTGCCTGTGCCTCCATAGCATCATTGAAAATATCAACGCCAACCTTGATAACCTTACCATCCACAATCTGTGCCTTGAAATCCTTTTCAGGAAGCGGAAGTGTAGAGCTTACCGTCATGCAGCTTGATTCGCTGTTAACCACCATATCAAAGACTTCATTTTCAAACACCAAATCGCCATGCATCAGGATAATATCATCATCAAGATATTCCCTTGCACAATAAATAGAGTATATGTAGTTAGTCTTGTCATAAACCGGATTCTTCACAAAGGTGAAGTGAAGGGGCAGTTCCAAACTATTGCAGTAGTTGACAAGAACACTATCAAACAAACCTGTGGTCATTACCACTTCGGTAATTCCAACTGTAGCTATCTGCCTAAGCTGGCGACTGAGAATCGTTTCAGTCGATGAAATTTCTGTCATACATTTCGGATGTTCAGAGGTCAGAACACCCATACGGGAACCGAGACCGGAATTCAATATCAAAGCCTTCATAAATCAATCTATCCTTCCTTTAAAATACTATTGGCATTTCTTTTTACTTGTCAACAAACACACAATTTTATTAACTACGTTATCATACATCCAGGCTATCAAAAATGAAGAGGCAAAGCAGGCTATAAGCAACACATAGAACAAAATATAATTGTCTGTCTGGAAAATTAACCTGGTAAATACCTTGCACACAAGATAATGAATAAAATAGAACGAATAACTAATTCTACCCGATAATGTAATAAACCTTGGCATTGTAAGTGCAGAACAAAGGTATATACATGCAGAAAATATTATCGCATTAATTAAAAAGAAAATTATAGTTTCATTATATATACACGATAGAGCAAGAAAACCAATTAATAAAACTATACAAATGGTAAGATGTACTATATGCTGTTTTCGAAAAAATTCAGGAAGAGCTTTCGTCACATAAGGTTCCAACAATGCGACTATAAAACCTGCACAAAAATACAGCATATAAAAACGACAATAAGCAAATGTAAACAGATTGGATGTACCAAAGATACAGCCTGTAATATAAAGCCCAGCCGTCACAACAACCATAACTAAACCAGTTATCCTCGAATTTTTAAAAAACTGCATCAAAATACGAAAAATAATAAAAACAGAAGCCTGAATAACCAATGTCCATGCAATCGGCAATATTGGACATACATAGGCAATCCCCTCTGTTTGATAAGGTATCAGAAAAACACTTAACAAAAAATTCAAAGGACTGGCATCAATCGAATGCAAAAGAGATGGCTTAATCTGAACAATAACAAAAACAAAAAACGTTACAATCTCGTACTTTGGCAGAAGTTGAATCGCTTTTTTCCTTAAAAATCCTTTTGGAACTGACTTTGACGTTTTAATCAAAAGATAAGCTGTAATCATAAAGAAAAATGCGACCCCAAGTTTTCCACTGACAATAGGAAGCGGAAGATTCGTGCCAGAATGAATATAATCTTGCGTATAATGAATCAAGAACACCTCTGTCATAGCAAGAAATCTTAACAACTCTATAATTTCAATTTTTCTTTTATTGATTTTTTTCTCCATTCAATTACACTCCACATTACACGCTATTGTTTTTTCCTCGCTTGTTTTGATATTTTGCCGAGCCAATAAATGCCTCACCAGAGGTATCCACGTCCGCATATTGTTCAAAGGAATACAAATATTCCGAAAGGTGTTCTTCAATGTAGCGGATATTTTCCGCTTCCTGCGGATATTTTCTAATCAACTGAGTATTATTGACTGAACGAGATGGATCAAAATAAGCTTTTCTTCGTGTATGCTTCTCCAGGCCACAGAAATTCATGATTACTTTTTCATATTCATCATAGCGGTAAATCAAATCCTCAAACTGTAAAGGCAAAATGCGTTCACTACGCTCTCGTGGAGAACTGGTTCTAATCTTACGGTAATAAACACAGTATTCCTCCACATTCGCACGAGGGATGAATCTGCCTTCTGCAATGAGACGATATTTTGCTTCCAGATACAAATCCCTTGGATCCCTATCAATCACAATGGCCATTGGATCATCATAGAAAGGAAAGCTGTTCCAAGGTGCATTTCCTTCAAATGGTTGATCCAAAACAATCTTACCGCAAAGATCGACCCCCATAGCCGTCAAAATATCTCTGATATACTGCTTACTTGCCTCATAAAAGTTTTCTGGTTCTACAGAAAGATACATTTTTCTATTAGGCCATAAATAGCAGGCTTCTTTTGTAAATCTTTCGATAAATTTTGGAAGAATGATTTTTTTCATACCCAATGCAACAATATTGCGACTTACATTTCCGGAATCGGTATCAATCGACTCCATTCCCGTAAAAGACACTTGGGTAATTTTATCCGCAAACTCACTGGTAATTTTCAGAAATTCCTTCGCTCCCATTGGTTTATGCACCAATGGTGTTTTGATATATCTTGCTGCATAAAGAAATCGTTTGATGGCCGCATCGGAAGAAATACCCTTAGCATAATGATTCATAAGGTGATATTCCAAATCCTGCAATCCGTCCACACGATAGGTATAGGTAAACTCAAAATCATCATATACATTTACATCATCAAATTCCCTAAAAAAATCCGTAATAACAGATGAACCTGACGCTCCATAACCACAAGCACCGATAATCATTTCTCTCCCCCGCTCTGTTTACTCTTTGTTTTACTGATTCTTTTGATTCTGTAAAGATCATCTTTCTTGATAAATACAAGATCTTTTATGGAAATGCCACTCTTTTTGGAAAAGTAAATGAGAAAAACAACTGCACAAACAAGATAACCAATTGTACTGCCAAGTGCGGCACCATTAATTTCAAACAAAGGAACAAAAATCAGATTACAGATTACATTCAGTATAACTGAAATAGAGAGCATAATGATATTGACAATTTGTTTTTTGTTTACAATATTGTATTGAGAAATCATTTTAAAGAAGACCATAAACACAGTACCAATCATATTTATCAGCGTCACCGCATAAGCACCAGAATATTCGCTGCCATACATGATATCCATAAAGGGCTTTCCAATCAGACAGATAATCATGGCTGCTATCAAACTAACCGGAAAACAAACTCTCATTACAAAGGCTACTTCCTCGCCACCCTTATCTTTTGCCAACTTAGAAAGTAAAATCTCCTTAACTGCAT
>CADCOF010000300.1 GCA_902802975.1 uncultured Ruminococcus sp.
AGACGTTGCCGAAGGCAACAGCACCGACCGACACGGCAGTGGAGACGGTGGCACGGCTGCGAAAGCAGACGTGACGGAGGGGTTATATTTCGGAAATTTTTTGTTTTGGCACAGTCTGCATTACGCATTACGCATTCCGAATTATTTGTAAAAGTAAAAACGCGAACTGCCATCACCCGCATGGGTGATGGTGAAATGGTACAAAAAAAGTGTTGATTATACATGAATATGCAAAATAATACTCAAAATTCAGGGAGTTAACAATAAATTTATAATATTTATTTGTATTTTTTCTTGTATTGTGGTAGAATATAAATGATTGATTTGAAAAGCGGTTTGAGGTCTGCTTTTTCATAAAGTAAAAAATTAAGGGGTAAGAAAAATGATACAAGTAGCAGTAATGGGACACGGCGTTGTCGGCGGCGGCGTTACCGAAATTTTGCTTAAACACACCGATGATATCGCAAAAAAAGTCGGCGAACAGATCAACATTAAAAAAGTACTGGATATAAGGGATTTTCCCGACAGTCCTATTGCCGATAGATTCACAAAGGAGTTCGGCGAGATCATTGGCGATGATGAAATCAGTATCGTTGTAGAGGTAATGGGCGGACTTAATCCCGCATATGATTTTGTAAAGCAGTGCCTCCAGAAAGGTAAGAGCGTTGTTACATCAAATAAAGAACTTGTTGCGGCAAAGGGCGCGGAGCTGCTTAAAATCGCAAAAGAAAGAAATGTCAACTTCCTCTTTGAGGCAAGCGTCGGCGGTGCTATCCCGATCATTCGCCCGCTTCATCAGTGCCTGGCAGCCAATAACATCGAGAAGATCAACGGCATTCTCAACGGAACAACAAACTTTATCTTGAATAAAATGGTTCGCGATAATATGGCGTTCGAGGACGCTCTTGCACTCGCACAGGAAAAAGGCTACGCCGAAAAAGACCCCGCAAACGATATCGAGGGTCAGGACGCGTGCAGAAAAATCTGCATTCTGGCGTCTCTTGTTTACGGCAAACACGTTTATCCCGAACACGTTCATACAGAGGGCATCACAAACGTATCGCTTAAGGACGTTGAGTATGCCTACGAGTGGGGCGGCGCGATTAAACTTATTTCGTCTGCAAGAATGAACGGCGACGGAATCGAGATACTTACGGCTCCGATGTTTGTTCCATTTGACTGCCAGCTTTCAAACGTTGACGGCGTGTATAACGAGCTTCTTGTAAGAGGCGATTCCTCGGGTACTATCGGCTTCTACGGAAGAGGCGCAGGCAAGCTGCCCACAGCAAGCGCGGTTGTAGCGGACGTGATGGACTGCGTTCTTCACAAAGACAAGAGAAGAGATATTTTCTGGGAAGACAGCGACGGCAGCAATATTTTGTCTTATAAGTTATATACTCATGCAATGTATGTGTATGCGGAATCAGACGATCCCTTAAACGCGCTGGCGCATGCGGAAGAACTGTTCGGCGAGTGCGAGAGAATTACAAAGTGGGACGCAGCCGATAACGAGGTTGTATTCATAACAGGCGAGCTTACATATTCCGACTTCAGAAAGAAGTGCAAAGCATTCACGGAATTTGCAGATGTAAAATCAATTATCAGAGTGGCAAAGATATGATCAAAATTCAGATACCCGCAACCAGTGCAAATATCGGCTCGGGCTTCGACAGCTTGGGCATTGCGCTTGATCTTTACAATTATGTATGGATGGAAGAAGATGACCTGATCGACATTTCTTCCTCAGATGGAATAGAGATACCAACAGACGAGAGCAATCTTATTTTCTGGTCTGCGCAGCGGCTGTATGCGGAATGCGGCAAAACACTTCCGGGGCTTAAGATCGTACAGGAGAACAACATACCTATGACAAGGGGGCTTGGCAGTTCCTCGGCTTGTATTGCCGCGGGGCTGATCGGCGCGAATCGCTTTCTCGGTTCGCCGCTTTCGCAGCATGAGCTTGTGAATCTTGCCTGCAAGATCGAGGGTCACCCCGACAACACAACGCCGGCGTTGATGGGCGGGCTTGTCACTGCGGCGATGGAAAACGGCAGAGTGTACTCGGTGAGCGTGCCCGTTGCGGAGCATATCAGGTTCGGCGTGCTGATACCGCCGTTTGAGCTAAAAACAGAAACTGCGAGAAAAGCCCTTCCGGACACGTACACTCGTGACAACGCGGTGTATAATCTGTCAAGATCATCGCTGATGACGGCGGCGTTGTTCTCGGGCAGTCTTGATAATCTGCGCGTAGCGGTGCAGGACAGTCTTCACCAGCCGTTTCGAAAGAAGTTCATACAGGGCGTTGAGACGGTATTTCGCATGAGTTACGAGCTTGGTTCTTACGGTACATATATATCGGGCGCGGGACCGTCGATTATTGCAATAATCGATGATACCCTTGAGGAGCAGTTTGAGCGTTTTGCAGTGCCTCACCTTGAAGCGCGGGGGATAGAAGGGTGGAAATTCATGACGCTGAAAGCCGACCCGCACGGCGCAAGAATTGTTCTTGAGTGATATCGAGTATAGAGAGTTAATTCCCGAACGGCAAAAATGTCGTTTGGTTTAAAAGGAGTTTTGAAGATGAGCTTAATAGTTCAGAAATTCGGCGGAAGTTCTGTAGCTAACGCTGAGAGAGTATTCAACGTAGCAAGTATTGTCACCGATACCTACAAAAAGGGCAACGATGTAGTAGTTGTAGTATCCGCTCAGGGCGACACGACAGATGATCTTATTGACAAAGCTAACGAGATCAACCCTCATGCGTCAAAGCGTGAAATGGATATGCTGCTTTCATCGGGCGAGCAGATTTCGATTGCACTTTTGTCAATGGCGATAGAGAAGCTTGGTTTCCCGGTTGTGTCACTTCTCGGCTGGCAGGCGGGATTTCAGACGTCGTCTGCATACACGAAGGCGAGAATAAAGAGAGTAGTTCCCGAGAGAATTCGCAAAGAGCTTGACAAAAAGAACATTGTTGTTGTAGCCGGATTCCAGGGACTTAATAAGTATGATGACGTGACCACTCTTGGCAGAGGCGGTTCGGACACAAGTGCGGTTGCTATTGCGGCGGCGATGAATGCCGATCTGTGTCAGATATTCACAGATGTAAAGGGCGTATACACAGCCGACCCGAGAAAGGTAGAAAACGCAAAGAAGCTCGATGAGATTTCGTATGACGAGATGCTGGAGCTTGCAACGCTTGGCGCACAGGTTCTCAACAATCGTTCTGTTGAGATGGCAAAAAAATATAATATTGAATTGGAAGTACTTTCAAGCTTGGAGAGAGAGCCGGGTACTATTGTTAAGGAGGCAACTAAAGTGGAGAAAATGTTGATAAGCGGCGTCGCTAAGGATAAAGAGGTAGCAAGAGTTACGATCATAGGACTTCCCGACAGACCGGGTCTTGCGTTCAAGGTATTCTCGAAGGTATCCGCTGCAAACATTAATGTTGACATAATTTTGCAGTCTGTCGGCAGAGACGGAACGAAGGACATCACATTCACGGTTGCAAAGGACAACGCAGAGGAAGTTGAGAAGATTCTCAAAGAATATCTCATGCCGATGGGTGTTAAGGAAGTTAAGGCGGACACACACGTAGCTAAGATTTCCATTGTAGGTGCCGGTATGGAAAGCCATGCAGGCGTTGCCACAAAGATGTTCGAGGCTCTTTTTGACGCTCAGATCAACATTCAGATGATCTCTACAAGCGAAATCAAGGTGTCCGTTCTCATCGACGAAGATGACGCCGACAACGCCGTTAAAGCTATCCACGAAAAATTCTTCGACTAAGCAGGCAGTTCGCGTTCGAACTATGTGCAAGTCCAAACCATAACACCCGCGCCCAACTGAATTGTTAGGCGGCAGACATACGTCTGCAGGCAGTTCGCGCTC
>CADCOF010000301.1 GCA_902802975.1 uncultured Ruminococcus sp.
CATCGGGCTTTTGCGCCCTTTTTCTTTTGGCTGGGTGTCAAAGATGGGATTATATCATAAAATCAGTTATTGTTCAACAGATTTTCTGTATTTTGATCTGCTTCACCATCATCAGCGTTGCTCCCGAATGTATACCGCTCGGTATCACGGCGATGTGCTCTGTACCGAGCAGCCGAGAGTTACCCTATCGGCTGCTTGATTGTTATTTTTATTAGTTCTATGCGTCCGATTCTTTCAGCTGCGCTTCGGGTTTAGCAAGATTGCTAACGATAGGCACGTATTGTATCAAGCTTCTCTGATCACCTTTGGAGATAAGAAAAACGCAGCCGCTTCGTTTGTGTCTCACCCCTTGCGACTGAGCAGAACAGAAAAATGCGCAGGTTGCCGTGCTTTATGGCAAAGGCAGAATAAAGCACATACTTGACCGGTTATCTGATTATCTGACTAATACCATTAATGATTGAAATATAGCTATTTCCTACTGAAAGTGCGCCGCACACAACAGACAATACAGTTTTAATATCGATCGACTTAATAACCTTCATGAAATCAGTTAAACTTGAAGTGTTGAGATTCAACTCTGTATCTTCGTTATCCTTGAGGGTTTTCCGTAAATCACTTATGATTTTCTTACGGCTGTTTTCTTCTGTTTCCGCTTGGATTGCCAAAGCAACAAAATACTCGGGGCGTACACTTAACAGCTTACTATTCAGCTTTATATCAACAAAACCGCCCTGCTGTTCTATGTAATTCTGAATCTCCAGATAAAGATTTCTGTCGGGGATATACATTTGAATATACCCTGTTTTTTCGTTATATGTCGCATTTTCCAGCGGTTTCACGATAGATTTTCTCCAATCAAATTTCACAGGATAACGCTGCTGTTTCTTCTCTTTAAGAGTTCTGACCCTCGCTTGTGTGATTCCGAGTGTCTTAGCCATTTCGTAATCCGAACATTCATCGTAGTTCAAAACTTTTTCATCATCACTATTTTTAGCGATCAAGGCTTCCATATAGATGCTAAACATCAAGAGTTCAACATCAGCTTTCGTCGCTGTTCCGAAATTACGGTCATAAAACAGCTCTGCCAATTCATCAAAGGCTTTCATCTTGTCTGAATTCTTGAACAGACCGTCATATTCATCATTGTATCTCATATTACTGCTCATTTTTACTTCCTTTCCCACGCCGCCGAGAGTTAAGCCTCGGCGGCGTTATTGTTGTATTGTTAGCTCTTTGCTTCCAGTTCTTTCAGTTCGGCTTCGAGCTTTACCATCTCTGCTTCAACCTTGGCTTTCTCCTGCTCTGCCTTGCTTATCTCGGCATTAAGACGGTTAATTTCAGCCTGCGCCGCTTGTGCTTTCTTCTTGCCGAACAGCTTGCCGGTGTTGGCATTGTAGATGGATCGCTGTTGTTGGAGGTCGGTGCGTTTTGCAGCGATTGTCCTTGTGAGATGATTGATTCGCTGCTTGCGTTGCTGTGCTTCCTCCTCTAAGCGTTGGCGTTCCTGTTCTTCTTTAAAATTTTTCAAATTCTTGATTTTTTTAAAAGATTTAAATTTAAGATTCAAAGCGGGACGAACACCGAAAGCATTGCACACACACCAGCCATCGTCACTGAGCGGGCCTAACCAGTAGACATACGCTGCATGATTCTGATACCAGCCCGGCGACCGCAGCCACCACCTCAAGCCTACGGCGCGCATGCTTTCGTTAACTGCTCCCGCCTCATCTAAGCTGAGCAAGAATATATAGTCCTCCGTATCGTTTCCGCCGTATGTCCCGTATTTGCTATTGCCCTTATTCTCACATTTTGTTCTGGCGATCATCGCTTTTTCTTCATCTGTGAAGCGGCTGTAGAAATCCTCATTAAGCCATTTACGCAGAGTACATTTCTCCCAAGTAGTCTCACCTCTTTCTTCATCGTAAGGCTTTTCTGCGACGATATCCTTGCAAAGCAAAGTTACAGTATTGTTGCCAGTATTGTTGCTTTTTCTTATAATATACCATTCGTACATACCAAATTTGATGATATCTCCTGCTTTCACGGAAGAAAGTCTCAATACCATTCTCAATACCATATTGTTTTTGCAAAACTCAGCATTTTCTTTGCACTGGCGCAACAATTCTGCAGAATCACGATAGTTTCCAAGCTTTTCAAGCTTAGCTGCGATACTGAGGAACTGCTCTTCGGTAAGCGCAGAGTCCATCTCAGAAAGTGCCTGCGGATAAAGATACTCCTTTGCGTTTTCACGGCATTGCTTTGCTAACGCTTTCGAATCACAATAACCTGACATATTATCAAACAGCTTTGCCGTATTATTGAAATCGTTGTCTGTAACAGCCGCATTCATTGCAGATAATGCTTGCTGATACAGATACTCCTTTGCATTCTCACGACATTGCTTTGCCAGTTCTGCCGCATCAAGATAATAAGATACAATATCAAACTGCTGCGCTGCACTGTTAAAATCATTGTCCGTAACAGCCCTGTTCATCGCAGCCTTAGCCGCCTCGTATCTTCTGCGGTCATACTCTTCGGCATTATCCGCTGCGTCCTTTTTAAGCTCTCTTTTCAGATCACCGTCGGCAAATCTCACTGCCTTCTTGTAGTTCTGATTGGTCTCAATCGGGTCTTTGAACAACTTTTCCTCATTGAACCACGCCTTACTGAAATGCAGCTGCGCCTGCGTTCTGATCTTCCTTTCCGCAAGCAGCTTAACAACATACGCCCTTGCGCACTCGGGGTCAAGGTCGAGAACCTTTTCAGCGTACTCGTTGGCACTGTCCCACTCCCCGTCTTCGAGGAACATGAACGCACGCTTTAAAAGCGGTGCTACACTTCCCGACACAGCAGAGTTATTGTTTATGACCGTCGTCTGATTTACTACAGGTTTTTCCTTGTCCGCATCAGTGATCTTCTTGATACCTCGAATGAGATCCTGCATAAATCCGAGCTTGTTCATGTCCTGCGCCTGCAAATGCGAAAACTCCTCCGGCAGATCGTAGGGATCCATATCGCGGTACGCAGGAATGAGCGTTTTCTTTGCGCCGTTTCTAATGAGCATGAGATAGCGGCTCCACTCATTTTTGACCCAGACGGCGTTGAAATGTTCGGGCTTTGTGCCGAGAACGACCATCACCTTTGCGGAGTTGAGAGCGGCGAATATGTACGGCTCGTACTCCTGACCGAGCTTGTCTTCAAGCGTGATACGGGCAAAAAACACCTTGAAGCCCTCCTGCGTGAGCTGATGATACAGGTCGTTTGCAAGCACCGAGTCACGTGTGCGCCTGCCGTCTGCGCCCGTCTCCTTGTAGCAGATGAAGACATCGAACGGCTCTTCGTTCTGCGATATAGCAAGAATGCCCTTCTGAATTTCATCAATAGCTGTCGCCTCAGCTTCGTATACGGTGCGCTGGTATGCGTCGGCGTACTCAACAGCCGCCTTATAGTCCTCGTCCATAAATATAGACGTAAACTGCGCACGGTTGACTGTC
>CADCOF010000302.1 GCA_902802975.1 uncultured Ruminococcus sp.
CTTTAGCTATTTTGTGGGGCTGCTCGCCCCACACCCTCGGCAGCTTTTTTGAAAAAAAGCTGCGCAAAAAACTTTTTGTTATATAAATAAAATCCCGCCAAAACCTATTCAAAAGTCTTGGCGAGATTTTTCGGTATTACATTTTATTCTGCCTTGTTAAGATTCTCTCTTGCAACGGCAAGCATAAGTTTGATTCTGTTTTCCTGATTCACCCTGGGTGCGCCTGGGTCGTAATCTATCGCAACGATATTCGCCCTGTCGTCAACGGCTTTTATGCGGCGTATCATGCCTTTTCCGTTGATGTGGTTCGGCAGACAGCCGAAAGGCTGCGTACAAACAATGTTGCCGTACCCCGCTTCGGTCAGCTCTAGCATTTCCGCGGTGAGCAGCCACCCCTCTCCCATCTTGCTGCCATAGCCGATCACGCCGTCAACGAGAGATTTCGTATGAGCGTATGATGACGGAGCCTGAAATCCGTATGCGCTGACATTTTTGATCAGACTTGCCTCAAGCTCGGTGAAGTAATTAAAAAGAATGCTTGCAAGCTTGTGTTTGACCTTGTTGCCGCCGTAAAGATTTATATCTTCAATGCGGTTATCCACCTTGAACAGCATAAAGCCCATTATTCCGGGGAGATTAACTTCGCACCCCTGCGACGCCAGGAAAGCCTCAAGGTCGTTGTTGCCAAGCGCGGCATATTTGACGTATATCTCACCCACAACGCCGACTTTCACTTTAGGTATCTTGTTTATTTTTATCTCGGCAAAAGACGCGGCAATGTCATTGAGGTTCTTGTCTATCTCTTTTGCGGTAAAACCTTTTCCGTGCGAAAATTGTTCGGAAAGATCGGTAATCCACTTGTCAACAAGCCGCTGCGTCTCACCCAAAGCCAGTTCATACGGCTGCAGCTGATTGCGCAGAAGCATAAGCTCGTCGCCGTAAACAAGCCCCGCGGCAAAACGTCGGAGCATGGGGATAGTTAGAACAAAACCGGGGTTGCTCTCAAGACCCGAAAGATTAAGCGAAATAACCGGAATTCGCTCATAGCCGGCTTTTTTCAGTGCTTTTCGCAGCAAGTGTATATAATTTGACGCACGGCAGCCGCCGCCTGTCTGTGTGATCATCAGCGCAACTTTATTTACATCATATTTGCCGCTTTGCAGCGCGTGAATAAACTGACCGATAACTAGAAGAGCCGGATAACAAGTATCGTTGTGGACATATTTCAGCCCCACCTGTGCGATCTCAGGTCCTTTTGTATCGAGCAGAACGGTTTTATAGCCGTAATGAGTAAACACGTTGCGCAGAATATTAAAATGTATTGGTGCCATCATCGGAAGAAGAATCGTGTATTCTTCCTTCATCTCTTTTGTAAAGAGCAAACGGCCTGTTTTGTCATATTCTAATTTAGCCATAATAACTCCAATTCAATGTGCAATGTGCAATTATTTATGAGTGCCAATATTTTATCATACGACAATAATTTTGAGTAGTGCGAAGATTTGTGATCGAGAGTGAAAGCCTCCCAGCGAGCATTCATTGCACATTGCACATTGCACATTGCTAATTTCTAATTAACTTCCGCTTTTTCCGAGTGCGGCGAGCAGCGATCTTATTCTGATCTTTACCGCGCCCAGATTCGTGATTTCATCAATCTTGATTTGTGTGTAGATTTTTCCTTCACTTTCGAGAATTTCTCTCACTTCGTCTGTTGTAATAGCGTCAACACCGCAGCCGAACGATACCAACTGCACAAGGTTCATGTTTTTCTTGTCTGCAATATAGCGCGCCGCCGCGTATAACCGCGCGTGATATGTCCATTGATTCAAAACGGTAGTGTTGAATTTGTCAACATGGAAGCTTATCGAATCCTCAGAAACTATCGCTACGCCAAAACTCGTGATCATTCTGTCAATGCCGTGGTTTATCTCCGGGTCAACGTGGTACGGTCTGCCGGACAGAACAAATATCGGCTTGCCCTCTTCTTCGGCCTTTGCGATTATCTCCGCGCCCTTCGTGCGTATTCTCTGCAAATGCTCGTCATACTCTTTGTACGCCGCTGCTGCAGCTGCTTTTACTTCTTTTAATGTAATGTCGGGATACTTTTTGTTGAGTATCTCGGTGAGCTTCTTCGGAAAATCTCTTTTTCGGTGTATTCCTACATAGTCCTTTATCAGCGTGATGTTTTTCACACTGTTCATATTTGCGCCGATAACTTCGGGATAATATGCCACCACAGGACAATTGTAATGATTATCAGATATTCCCTCATCAAAATTATATGACATACACGGGTAGAATATCGTATCTATGCCATCGTCTATTAACTTCTGAATATGCCCGTGGACAAGCTTTGCCGGGAAACATATCGTATCCGACGGGATAGTCTTGTTGCCCTTGGCGTAGACTTTTTTATCGGATATTCCGGACGTTACCACTTCGAACCCAAGCTCTGTGAAGAGTGTATGCCAGAACGGCAGCAGCTCATACATATTAAGCCCCATAGGAAGACCGATTTTCCCGCGTGTGCCTTCTTTCGGCGTATATGATCTCAGCAGTTCCAGCTTGTATTCATATATATTCGAGTTTTTGTCGGGTGATTTCTTTGTGATCGGTCTTTCGCAGCGGTTTCCGGCAATAAATTTTCGTCCGTCTGCGAATGTATTTATGGTGAGGCGGCAGTTGTTTTGACACATACCGCAGTTTGCAACTTTGATATCGTGCTTGAATTCGGAAAGAGCCTTCATATCGAGTATCGTACTCTTCTCGCCGCTTCTGCTCATCGCGTACAGTGCCGCGCCGTATGCGCCCATCAGTCCCGAAATAACCGGGCGAACGACCTGCGTGCCCATTTCCATTTCAAAGGCGCGCAGAACCGCGTTATTGAGGAATGTTCCGCCCTGAACAACTATCTTTTTGCCGAGGCTGTCGGGTCCCGGTGCTCGTATTACCTTATACAGCGCGTTTTTAACTACGCTGAGTGACAGCCCTGCCGATATATCCTCAATCGTTGCGCCGTCCTTCTGAGCCTGCTTTACCGAGCTGTTCATAAACACGGTACAGCGTGAACCGAGGTCAACCGGGTGCTGTGCAAAAAGTCCTTTATTCGCAAAGTCTTCGATGGAGTAGCCCAGCGCGTTTGCGAATGTCTGCAAAAACGACCCGCACCCCGACGAGCAAGCCTCGTTCAGGAACAAGTTATCTATAGTGCCGTTATGTATCTTAAAGCACTTGATATCCTGCCCGCCGATATCAATGATAAATTCAACGTCTGGCATAAAATCTTTCGCAGCGGTAAAATGGGCTACCGTCTCAACAATACCGTGATCGACACAAAACGCATTCTTGACAATCTCCTCGCCATAGCCGGTCACCGCGCTGCCAACAATATTTATGTTAGGGCATTCTCTGTACACGTCTTCCAAAAAGCCTTTCACTATCGGAACGGGATTGCCGCTGTTCGAAAGATATTTACTGTACAGCAGCTCCTTGTTTTCGCTGATAACAACGCCCTTTACGGTGGTAGAGCCGGCGTCGATGCCTATGTACGCCTTGCCCTTGTATCCGTGCAGTGTCTTTCCTTTTATGTCCGCTTTACTGTGACGTGAAACGAACTCGCTGTACTCCTTCTTATCGCGGAAAAGCGGCTGATTGAAGGCAAAATTTCCGGAGCCTGTGTACTTGGTAACTTTCTTTATGACGTCACCGAAATTGATCGTATTATCCGCGCACAACGCCGCGCCTGCCGCAACGAAATAAAGCGAATTATCCGGGCAGGTGCCTTTTGTTTCGAGAACCTTGTCGAATCTGCGTCTGAGTTCCGACATAAACGTCAGCGGTCCGCCGAGGTACACAACATTCCCCTCGATCTCGTGCCCCTGAGCCAAGCCCGACACGGTCTGATTTACGACTGCGCAGAAAATACTCTGCGCTATATCGCTTTTGCGCGCGCCCTGGTTCAGGAGCGGCTGGATATCGGTTTTGGCAAAAACGCCGCAGCGCGACGCTATGGTATACGTTTTCTCGTACTGCTTCGCCAGCGAATTGAACTCCTCGATATCGACATTCAGAAGTGTTGCCATCTGATCAATGAAAGCACCGGTACCTCCGGCGCATGTGCCGTTCATACGAACTTCCATGCTGCCCGAGAGAAAAAGTATTTTTGCGTCTTCGCCGCCAAGCTCAATTACAACATCGGTGCCGGGAATAAAGGTATTGACCGCAACACGAGTGGCGTATACTTCCTGAATAAAATCAATATCACAGCTTTCGGCTACGCCCATACCGGCAGAACCCGATATAGCAAGACACGCTTTATCCGCGCCCTTGATATTCAGGCGGAGTTTTTGAAGTATTTCGGCAATCTTCTGAGTGATCTGCGAATAGTGACGTTCATAGCTTGAATATATAAACTTATTATTATCGTCTAAAACAACGCATTTTATGGTTGTAGACCCGATATCAAGTCCGATCTTCATGTAATTCCTCCATTAGAGTATAGAGAACATATTACTCCTTATGTATTATACTCACGACAAACCTCTTTATAATTCCATAAAAGAATTATTCGACCAACTGGTACAAATTTTCACCTTTCAATAATAATGAAAACAAAACTCGACTGATTTATGGTTAATTATTTACTTTTCGGCAAAAAAGACAATAAAGTTTTCCACACATTCAACATTAGTATGTGGAAAAGTCATAGTAAATTGAGTAGTTGGTAATTATAGTTTATGGAAAACAAGCTGTCCGGAATAAGAACGCTCGACGAGTGCGCCCTATCGAGCAAACCATCTCTTACAAAACAAAAATGCCTTTGGAAAGAATCAAAATCTTCCCAAAGGCGGCAGTTATTTTTTAGTGTGGAGTGTTGAGAGTGGAGAGAGGAGTTGTTCTGTTTGAGGGACTTTCTTTCCCAATAAAACTTATTTTTGATACTTTAGTTTTTGTTGTGAGTAAAAAGTTCTTACTTACTCTCCAAATTCAACTCTCAAATCTCAAATCTCAAACCTCAACTCTCAACTCTACAGATTACGAGCGCATATTGCCCGCCTGTCAGCTGATAGCTGCAAGTTTTGCTTCAAACTCCGTGACTGACATGTTCGTGCGTTTTGCACCCTCCGAAACGGAGATCAGCCCGTCCTTGACA
>CADCOF010000303.1 GCA_902802975.1 uncultured Ruminococcus sp.
ATTTTTAAATTACATTTTATACTATAAATTGGAAACAATCCCTCAAAGAGAATAAAATCCCACAAGATTTTACCTAAAAATTATATAAAACACCTAAATTACCTATTGTTTTTTTTGAGTAAATGTAGTATAATTAGCGTAAACCTGCTGATCGACGTCTGTTATTTGTTATTTTCGGTATGGTTTTTGTTTGGGAAGAAATTTATTTTGGAGGAATTACCATGGATTATAATTTGACTGTAGAACAGGCTAAGGATTTGATATCTGCGAAACTGTCTCATAATATGGGTGTGAATGTCAGCGATGCTACCGACGAACATTTCTATAAGGCTACCGCACTTGTTTTACGTGACTTGATGGGCGCGGGCTATAAGGAGTTTAAAGATACTGCTCTTGGCCAAAAAAGGAAGATCGTGTACTACCTTTGTATGGAGTTTTTGCTCGGTCGTTCACTTAAAAATAATGTTTGCAATCTCAATCTCGAGGATACTTTCGGTAAGGCTCTTGAAAGCTTTGGCACATCTCTCGAAAAAGTTTATGATCAGGAACCAGACGCCGGTTTGGGCAACGGTGGTCTCGGTCGTTTGGCTGCCTGTTTCCTCGATGGTCTCGCTTCGCAGAGTTACACTTCTATGGGTTATTCGCTGCGTTACGAAATGGGTATTTTCCGTCAGAGTCTTGTTGACGGCTGGCAGACGGAACTTCCCGACAACTGGCTCCCCGGCGGCAGCGTATGGCTTCAGTCTCACCCGGATAAGGCTATTCCCGTTCGTTTCAACGGCAGCGTTGAGGAAACATGGGGCGACGGCAAGTGTACGGTGAAGCTCGTTAATCCCGTTACCGTTATGGCTGTTCCGTATGATATGTATATTTCCGGTGCTGATGGCAAGGGCGTTTCACGTCTCAGACTCTGGGCGGCAAAGGCAGAAAACATTGACATGAACCTTTTCAATGAAGGTCAGTATATGCGCGCTATGGAGCAGAAGGCTATGGCTGAGGCTATTACTCAGGTACTGTATCCGGGAGATAACCACGCCGAGGGTAAGAGTCTGCGCCTTAATCAGCAGTATTTCCTCGTTTCCGCTACGGTTCAGGATATCGTTCGCCGTCATATCATGTACAACGGCGGCGACATGAAGACATTACCGGAATGGGTTACTATCCATATGAATGATACGCACCCCGTTTTGGCTGTTCCGGAGCTTATGAGAATTATTATGGATGATTACGGCTACGGCTGGGATGAGGCTTGGGATATCGTGTCGAAAACGATTGCCTACACCAACCACACCGTTATGCGTGAGGCTCTTGAGTGCTGGGGCGAGGATATGTTCCGTGCAAAGCTGCCGAGAATATATCAGATCGTGACCGAGCTTAACCGCCGTTACTGCGAATCTCTCCATGCACAGGGCGTTGATGGTTATCAGGTCGGCAGAATGGCTATTATTAATGATGGCGTTGTCAAAATGGCAAATCTCGCCGTTATGGCAAGCTACAAAGTAAACGGCGTATCTGCTCTTCACAGTCAGATCCTTAAGGATACGGTGTTCAACGATTTCTATCAGGTAACACCCGATAAGTTTACGAATGTTACAAACGGTATTGCACACAGACGTTGGCTTTGTCAGTCGAATCCTCAGTTGTCGTCACTTATCACGGAGCTTATCGGCGATGGATACAAGATGGACGCGTCTCAGCTTACCGGTCTTATGAAATATACAGATGACGCTTCAGTGCTTGAACGTCTTGCGAAAATCAAGCGCGCCAACAAAGTTGCAATGGCTGAATATATTAAGGAGCACAACGGAGTTATCGTAAATCCCGATTCAATCTTTGACGTTCAGGTTAAGCGTTTGCACGAATACAAGCGTCAGCTTATGAACGCTCTTCATATTCTTTCGGTTGCTCAGTATCTCCATGAAAATCCCAGTGCAGATTTCACTCCGAAGACGTATATTTTCGGTGCAAAGGCTGCGCCCGGTTATTATTTTGCGAAGCAGATCATTCAGTTTATCGTTAAGATGACAGATCGCATTAATAACGACCCTGTTTTGAACGACAAGCTTAAGGTTATTTATCTTGAAGATTACAGAGTTACCATTGCAGAGAAGCTCATGCCCGCAAGCGAGATCAGCGAACAGATATCACTTGCAGGAACAGAGGCGTCCGGTACATCTAACATGAAGTTTATGATCAACGGCGCGCTTACTCTCGGCACTCTCGATGGCGCAAATGTCGAGATTAACGAGGCAGTCGGCGACGCTAACATGTTCCTCTTCGGTTTGACCACTCCGGAAGTATCCCGACTGAAGGCCAACGGCTACAATCCGATGGATTACTATGTGAACAATGTGACAATCAAGAAGGCTATTGATGAGCTGAACTCAACGGGATTCAATCACATTGCTAAGAATCTCACTGAAAATGACCCGTACATGGTTCTTGCAGATTTCGCAGATTATGCACAGGCTCAGAAGAAGGCAAGCCAGCTGTATCTTGACCCGACAGCATGGAACAAGTGTTCACTTATCAACATTGCGAACGCAGGTATTTTTGCAGCGGATCGTTCGATCAGAGATTATGCAAACAATATCTGGGGCTTGGTTCCGGTTGATCTTGCATAATGATTCAGTTGGAACATAACATATAAATTAGTTCATCATAAATAAACAAACTCCCTCGGCTGTATTTGGCAGCTGAGGGAGTTTTGGTATGCTTAGATTTAGATTCAGATTTCGAATTTTTTGACCTTTGCGTATAATTGTTCATCACATACAGCGTCGGCAAGTATACCGTCGGCAGTGTATTCTTCGGATATCAGTGTTCCGCTTTTCCGTATTTCCGCTAGCAGCCCTGCGTTTGCAAACGGGATCATCAATTTTGCTTTTACCATTCGTGACGGCAGCGCGTCTTCAATTGCTCGGAGCAGAAGGTCTATACCTTCTCCTTTTTTTGCGCTGATACGCACACCGGACGATACTATCGGTGAAGTTGAGTCGATAAGATCGCATTTGTTGAACACCGTTATTACAGGCGTGTCGGCGCAGCCCAAGTCGCTCAGAAGGTCCCTTGTCACTTGAAGATGAAGCGTCGCCTCTTCATCGGACGCGTCACATACGTTGAGTATGATATCCGACGAAGCGGCCTCTTCCAGCGTTGACCTGAACGCTTTTACAAGATGATGGGGGAGTCTGCGGACAAATCCTACTGTGTCAATAAGCATTATGCTTACACCGCATGGCAGTTTCAGTGCCCTTGAAGTAGGGTCGAGAGTTGCAAACAGCTGATCTTTTTCAAGTACGCCGGCGTCTGTCAGCAGATTCATCAACGTTGATTTTCCGGCATTCGTGTAGCCTACTATCGCGGCGGTAATAATGCCGTCTTTTTTTCGCCTTTTTCGAAGCTGACTGCGGCGTTTTTCTATTTCGTCGAGTTTCTCCTCAAGTGATTCAAGCTTTCTCCTGATGTGGCGGCGGTCTGTTTCGAGTTTGCTTTCGCCGGGACCTCTTGTTCCGATACCGCCGCCTTGACGTGACATTTGTATGCCTTTTCCGGTTAGCCGCGGGAGCATGTACCGCAGCTGTGCCGTTTCGACTTGCAGCTTGCCTTCCTTCGAGTTTGCGCGCAGTGCAAAAATATCGAGAATGAGCATCGTTCTGTCGATAACGCGCACATTGGTTTCGTCTTCAATATTTCTGATCTGTACAGGCGTCAGTTCGTCGTCTGCTATTATCAGGTCGATCTCGCTGTTTTGGCATATTTCACATATTTCTTCCAGTCTGCCGGTTCCGACATATGTTGCCGAAATGGGTTTTTCCAGCTTTTGTATCATCGAGCCGACAACTTCCGCACCTGCGCTTTCGGCTAAGGCGTACAGCTCTTTCATAGAGGACTCTGCGTCAAATTTTCCATAGTCAACGCTGATCAATAAAGCTCGTTGGGTTTGCTGTTCATTTTCATACATTTCCATATTTATATTCTCCTATGTTGATTCAGTCAGTCTGTCTGCCTGAAAATTCAACTAACCTTTTGTAATAATTCGGCATCTCTTTTTTGAGATTTACCACTTTCATTTTTTTGCCCTTAACAAAGCAATGACACGATTCTCCTTTGAATACAGTCTCATCGCCTCTTTTCATCTCGTATTTTACTTCCAGTTTTACTCCGTTAAATTTTTTTACGGTGACATATATTTCTATGTCTTCTCCGAATGAGGTAGCTTTCAGAAATTTTCCGTTAACAGATACAACAGGCGACGATATATCTTCTTCCTCAAGAAATCTGTAATCGCAGCCGGCTTTCATCAGATAGTCTATGCGTGCTTCTTCCATCCAGCGAATGTAATTTGAATGGTGTGTTATGCTCATTTTGTCCGTCTCGTAAAATTTAATATTGTGAATGTATGGCTTCACCGATGTATTCTCCTCTCGCGTGAAAGATTTCTGTTGTATAATATAATATCACAATTTAATTAAAAGCGCAATCACCTATGATGTTTATGCACACATTATCTTGCAATTTATATTAAAAATTATACCTTTCATGGTTTTATTACACAGTTCTCGAAAACCTTTGACTAAACCGTTTTGATATGGTATAATGATATATATCAAAGTGTAATTGTATTGAAATCGAACTTACAAAATGCATTACAAGCCTGCCAAAAAAGAATAAGGTTAGCTCTAAAAACCCACATCTGCACACATTTATTATTGTATATTTATCGAAGGGTTTTTAGAGCTGATCTTATGACGTCAGATATTTTGACGTTGTTCCGATCTGTTAATATTGAAGAAAGAAGTAATCAAAAGGGTGTAACAATATGGATGTTTTTTCGTTATTTGCCTTGTGTGGGGGACTGGCGTTTTTCCTATTCGGCATGAACACTCTGTCAACCGGTCTTGAGAAAATGGCAGGCGGTCGGTTGGAATCTCTGCTTAAAAAGGCTACATCTAACTCGTTTTTGGGAATGCTGCTTGGTACGGCGATCACGGTAGCCATTCAGTCTTCATCGGCTGTTACCGTTATGCTGGTAGGTCTTGTAAACTCCGGCATTATGCAGCTTGATCAGACAGTTACCGTTATTATGGGTTCCAACATAGGTAAGACGGTCATTACGTGGGTTTTGAGTCTGTCGGGAATAGAAAGCGACAATTTTTTTCTGCGGCTGTTAAAGCCGGAATCGTTCTCGCCTCTTCTTGCGTTTATCGGTATCCTGCTTATAATGATGTCGAAATCAGACAAAAAGCAAAGTATCGGAACAATACTGGTTGGTTTTTCGATCATGATGTACGGCATGGAGCTTATGAGTGATTCGGTCGCACCGCTTGCAGGCAATGAAAAATTTCAGCATGTACTGGTTATGTTTAAAAATCCCATTTTGGGCGTTATTGTGGGTGCTGTGGTTACCGGCGTTATTCAAAGTTCGGCTGCCTCTGTTGGTGTTCTTCAGGCAATCGCTCTCAGCGGAACAGTTACCTATGGTATGGCTATTCCTATTATCATGGGTCAGAATATAGGTACCTGCGTGACTGCGCTTTTATCGAGTATCGGTGTAAACAAAGACGCAAAGCGTGTCGGTGTTATTCATATTTCATTCAATATGATAGGTACGATATTTTATCTTACTATATACTGTATTGCAGACGCTGTGTTTGGTTTGCCGATTGCAGACGAGCCTATTGATGCTTTAGGTATCGCACTTGTTCACACTATATTTAATATTGCGACGCTGCTGCTTCTTTATCCGTTCAAGAAGCCGCTTGAAAAACTTGCATATGTTATTATTAAAGACGGCGGGGACGAGGCAGAGGCAGAGTATAGCTTTATTGATGTTCGTTTGCTGTCAACTCCTTCCGTAGCTATCGGAGAGTGTAGTTCTAAGTGCAACTCAATGGCAAATCTCGCGAAAGAAACGACTATTTGCGCGATGGGGCTTGTTAAGAGTTATAACGAGAAGGACGCAAAAACGATAGTTGAAAACGAAGATCATCTTGACATGTATGAGGATAAGCTCGGAACGTTTTTGGTGCAGCTTTCCGGACGTAATCTCTCGGAATGGGATAATGCGAGCGTATCGAGACAACTTCATACTATCGGTGATTTTGAGCGTATAGGCGATCACGCGATGAATATTCTTGAAGCTGCGCAGGAGATACACGACAAGAAACTTCATTTTTCCGATAATGCAAAAAGCGAGCTTGATGTATTATTTAATGCTTTAGGCGAGATACTTGAAACGACAATGGAAGCATACTGCGAGAGCAGCGTATTCAAGGCGAAGAGGGTAGAGCCGCTTGAAGAAGTTATTGATTACATTATAATTGAAATAAAAACCCGCCATATTCAGCGATTGAAAAACGGCGAATGTTCTATTGAACTTGGCTTTGTACTTTCTGATCTTTTGACGGACTGTGAACGTATTTCCGATCACTGTTCAAATGTTGCTATTGCGATTATCGAGACGAGCCAATTTACTTATGACGCGCATGAATACTTAAATGTGGTAAAGCGTGCCGGCAACAAAGAGTTTGAGGACGAGTACGACAGCTACAAAGAGAAATACAAGATCGAAGTTTGATACAATTCGGTGGCGGCGGGTTGCACCCCATATGTGCTAACCTATGTTTTAACGATACATTTCTTTAAAACATTGAAGTCGGTAAAGCATCCCCTTTAGGGGCAATGTCATCAACTTAAGGTTAGACAGAGAGCATCACAAAGTTTTTCGCCAAGCCTTTTTTCAAAAAGGCTTGCCGCCG
>CADCOF010000304.1 GCA_902802975.1 uncultured Ruminococcus sp.
AATTCCGCATTGCGCATTTCGAATTGCGAATTGAACTCCACACTCATAAATGTTCTTAATAGGATTTTTTCAATGACGTTCACTATAATTTTTTTAATATAAAGTTCGTGTGCGTATTGCCCGCGGGTGCAACCTGCCGCGGGCTATATATGTATACCGAAAATAGATTTAATAAATTACAATTATACCGTTTGCGGGAATCTTGCCGGTGATTTTTCCGCCGGAAACTGTAAACTCGGCATTCGTCACCTTATCGTTGTAAGTACCGTCCTTGAGAACTGTAGGCGCGTCGAGAGTAAATTCGCTTTCAGCTGCATTAATGATAACTGCGCCCTTGTCGCCTCTCTCGATCATCAGAACTTGCTTTGTGTCTCCATCAAGATTTGAAAGAGTCTCGCCAAGACCTGCCATTTCGTTGCGGAAGTGGTTGACCGCCTTCACTGTGTCGCTCTTGAATGCATCGCTGCCCGCAAGACCAAGCTTGTTGTTGCCCCACTGATCATCTGTAGACGCGCCTGCAGGACGGCTAAAGAACAGTGGTGCGCCGCCGCTTCTTGCCGCTATAACTGCCCATCCGCGCTCGATCTCACTCTCATCGTAGTTCTCCCAAGTACCGTCATTGCAATAATTGTCGTGAGACTCTACCCAAGTTACGAACTTGCTCTCATCAACTTTGGAGCTGCCGTAGCCTTCTATATTCGAAACACTCATATTTCCGCCGGCTGCACGTCTGACAGCTTCACCGTAATTTGACGCGGTAACGCTCATCAGCTCGGCGTATGCGTCAATTCTGTCGCCCTCGCCCTGGAGAATTTCGCCGTACTGGAACTCTGCACCGTTGTCGAGAATTGTAGGCCAAAAATCTGATGCAAATGTGTCTTTATCATCAGGAAGTTCGATGTGCTTTGCTGCGTCATAACGGAAACCGGACGCACCGTCCGCAATTACGGATTTAAGATAATTCAGTTCGTACTCCTGAACCTTCTTATCCTGTGTATTAAGATCGTGAAGTCCGAGAAGATCGCCCTGCGTACACTGCTTTCTGCTGGCATAACTCGTTATCTCACCCACGTCATGGAAAGGATTATCACACAGGTTTTTGATATTATCCGACACCGCGCTCATATCACTGGAAACATGATTGATAGGCGCGTCAACTATGATCTTAAGTCCGAGCTTTTTCGCCTCTGCACACATATTCTTAAACTCGTCTTCTGTGCCAAGTTGGTAATTTCCGATTTTGTAATCTGTCGGCTGATAATGATAGTACCATTTTCCGTTTCCGTATATCTCCATTCCGCCGTCTTCGCCTACTTTGCATTCGTTAATCGGAGACGTCTGAATAGAAGTATAGCCTGCGTCCTTTATTGCCTGAAGGTTCTCTGTGATAGTTTTGAACGACCAGCTCCATGCGTGCAGTATCGCACCGTAACTCATGGCTATTGTGCCGTCATCGTTCTTCTGATACGCATATTTTGTGTTATCTGCCGTGGCGGAATTATCCGCTGAGGCCTCACCGATACTTTCGGTTTGTGAAGTTGACTGTGTTGTATCGGCAACAGAGGCAGTCTGACCGTCGTCGCTGACAACACCGGGCGCATTTCCGCACCCACTGAACATTACGCTTGTTGACAATATCAACGCAGCTAAAATTGCAATTGTTCTTCTTTTCATGTGTACACTTCCTTATTTTCAATGTGGAGTTTTGAGAGTTGAGAGTGGAGTTGTTTTGATTTATAGCGAATGACATTACTATTAACCTATTTAGCTCAAAGCTCAAAGCTTAAAGCTCAAAGCTTAAAGCTTAAAGCTCAAAGCTCAAAGTTGAAAGTGGAATTCACGGTAGCAGTTAGCTTTCGGGTATAATAGTTCCACTTTCAAAACTATGAATCAGGTAAAGATTCATGTCGTTTACTGGTAAATGTGGAACGCGGCGAAGACTTCCGTTAACAATAAAGTCTGACGGAACTGGGAGCGGCAGCATGCCGCCAACATGCCGCGGGGTTAGTTGAGGGCAGAATAAATGTGGAACGCGGCGAAGACTTCCGTTAACAATAAAGTCTGACGGAACCGGGAGCGGCAACATGCCGCCAGCATGCCGCGGTTCGTTGAGGGTAGAATAAATGTGGAACGCGGCGAAGACTTCCGTTAACAATAAAGTCTGACGGAACCGGGAGCGGCAGCATGCCGCCAGCATGCCGCCAGTATGCCGAAACTCCGCAGGGATAGGACTCTGCGGAGTTTTCTGATAGATTACATTTCAAGCACCTTGCTGATATGCTCGCAATTGCGCTCGTTAAATTCAAATCTCAGCGATCCTTCATTAAGAACAACTACGCATTCTCCGGGAATCGTGTATTTCTTCAATATTTCTCGATAATTTACAATATCAGTATCTCTTACAATACCCTTATTCTCACCAAAGAATCTGTTCATCTCAAATTCATCGCTGAACACGATGATCTTCTTGCCGCCTGCCGGATTGTCTATCGTGATAGGACGAAGATCATCTCTCGATGAACCATACATCGGAAGGAGATATTTCGCTGTGATGAATTCACGTATCATGCGCTTCTCAAGCGATCTGACTTCCTGCTCTTTGTTCGGATTGTTCGACTTAGTCTGGAGTTTCTGGAACAGCGTCGTCATGCTGAACATCAATTCAGGATTCATTACAGGCGTCTTAACGAAATCTCTCTCGTAAATATCAAGCATCTCTGCGATCTTATCCGTCGGGATAATTACCCAATGAGCTGTTTCATCAAGCACAAGCTCCTGAATACCATGACGTCTGTATTCAAACAGCATCTTGAAGATATCCTTGGCTCTGTACTCCTGGAGATAAACGTTAATATTATTGCGTGCAAAATTCTCAACAGACTTTTCTGCCAAATATTTCTCCGAGAAAATATGACCCTTGTTATGTCCGTCTATAAGAATATGACGCGTATGTGCATCAAACTCCGCATACATTACATCTGCGTCTGCAATCAGCTTCGCAAGATCCTTGTACGCCTGATCAAGCTTGTCTCTCAGCTCTTTGGCTGTTACCATATCTGTTTCAACCTCAAGCGATCTCTGAGTTGCCTTGATCTTCGCTGCCTGCTGCTGAATTGTAGGCTTGCCCTGCGCTGCAGGCTGCTGCGATCTGTCGCCATACATAAGCGACGCAAGATCATACATATTGTCGCTCTTGCGCTCATTCTCCTGCGCAATCTCGCTTAAAACAGTGTTTACGCCCTTTGTCTTCTTAACAGTCGAGGCATTTTGGAACGTAACAGGTGCTGCGCTGACCATTCCATCGGAATACGGAGTTGCCAAAATTTCTTCATCGGGTACGTCTTCAACGAACAGCGGCTTAGATACCTTGAATGCTTTCTTGACCTTGCTGCCGTCTGTACCATCAGATACCGAACTGATCACAAGGTTGTTCGGGTTATCTCTCTTTTCAATCTGACCCTGACGCTGCTTGAGTATTGCCTCGTTGCCCGGTGCCAAAGGCTGCTGAACTACCGGTGCAGGCTGTGCTGCCGGCTTTTGAATCGAAGGAGAATAGAAATCCATTGACTGCGACTTCTTCTGTGCCGATTCATAAATATTCGACTGACTCTCAAGTCCGCTTGTTCTCGCTATCTGCTTGTCACCGTATATTCCTGTCTTCTTAAATTCGTTAAGTGCGGGAGGCATCGGCTCCGAAGAACGCGCACCCTGCGGCTTGTAATAGCTGCTCGGTGCTGCTTCCTCTTTTTCTATGAATGTGGGATCATCTGCAAGACCCGACAGATCAAGAGACGGCAGCGACGGGGAATCTGATACACCGAGATTCAAACCGTCAAGCGGAGACTTCTTCTCTTCCGCATCATTAAAGAATATTCCGCCGCCGGAAGGAGCGTTCTTTGCTGCTGTTGCCGCTGCTGCAGCTGCAGGTCCTGCAAATGCGCCTGCTTTGAATGCCGCTGCGGCTGCGGGCGGTGCGCCAAATGGCAGCTGAACCTTCGGTGCAGCTTTGTTATCAGAAGAACTCTTGGCGTCTCTTGCAGCCTTCTCTTTTGCTTCAAGATCAGCCTTTTTCTTTGCCTCTTCTGCGGCTTTTGCCTCAAGTTCTGCTTTCAGCTTTTGCTGCTCCATTTCCTTTGCTTTTGCAAGCTCTGATTCTGCAGCTTCCTTTGCTTCTTTCTCTGCCTTTTCTGCTTTTTCAGCTCTGGATATAGCCTCAAGTTTTGCGCTGTTAGCTTCCTGAGCCGCCTTCATTGCCTCTTCTGCAGCTATCTTTGCCTGCTGTGCCTCGCGTGACGCTGCGTCTGCCCTCTGATGCTCTTCGGCAGCTACCTTCTCCGCTGCTTCTGCGCGTGTGCGAAGTTCATCTGCTTCCTTCTTTGCCTCAAGCTTGATGTCGGCAATGACCTGTTCTTCCTGCGCCTTCTTTTCGGATTCGATCTTTGCGATAACTTCATCTTCAAGATCGAACGGATTTATGTATTCATCAAGTTTTGTCAAACGCTCATCATTCTCATCGATAAGAGCTTTGTCATAATTCGGCTTTGCGCCGCTCAAAATACTCTTGTTCATAATGAAACCAAGGCTTGACGGGTTGATTATATAGTGAGTGATCTTATGATATGCAAGCAGTCTTGTCTCTATCTCATACAGACCCTTGAAAGGCATACCTACAGCTCTTGCTTCCGTGAAATCGGTGAATACCGGACAGAAGTTGTTTACGCCATCAGTGAATGTGATCGGCTTGAATTCATCGATGTTTTCATCGGTGATCTCCGTGATATCCTGATTGAGCGCGTATGTAAGAACCTTGCTGCCCAAGAACGACTCAGCGATCGTCTGACGGAGTTCTTCGTTGCCGTTCTGCATGAAATTCAGAACCTTGAAATAAAGCTTTGGAGCAAGGATACCTTCGGATTTAACGTGGCTGTCAAAATCTTCCGGCGCATAAACGTGACTGCTGTCATTGTTAACAATAATCTTCTTCAAACCGAAACGCTTAAGATCGTCAAAGAATGCGCCCTTCTCGTCGATCTCCTGCGCGATAGTATCTTCCACTCCAATCTCTGCCGCACGCTTTATTGTACATACGTTTACGCAGAAATCATCGTTAAGATACGGATAATTCGTAACGAGAGAATATGTGCAGTAGATCGTGTCCGCACTGATTATATCATCAATATTCTTCTTGATCGGATCGCTGCTCGATACGTCAAAGCGCGCCTTTACAAGAGCCTCCATGCAGTTTTTGCATATACTCTTGCCGCCCATCTGGAACAGCTCACTGTCCTTATATCTGTTATTGCATATAGCACAGTTGTTAACTTTGGCAACACCCGTTTTCTTAAACGTACCGCCCATCTGGATACGCTCGGTAACAGGAGGCAGATTCGTCCTTGTGGTAGTTGTCGCAACGGCTGCGGTAGTATTCGCTATACGCGTGATCTCGTAATCATATACATTGCCCTGCTCATCGTTAATCACCTTGACGGAGAAATCTTTCGGACGACGCTGGCGGTTTTTCCACATGTTAAGTTCACGCTGCGGCAGCGGAGCGATTTCGCCATTGATAACCTTAAATGTAGCACCTCTGCGTGAATCACTGTATATCTTAAAATACTCATTTTCGAGGAGCATCTTCATTGAAGGCATTTCTTCAAACTTAACTCTCTTTTTATTCGTCACAGTAGCAGTAACGGCAACAGGTGCGGGTGCGCCTGCGGCAGGTCTCTGCGAGGTCTGACGTGCGGCCGGCGCGGGAGCTGCGGCGGGTCTCTGTGAAGTCTGGCGTACAGCCGGCGTGGGTACGGGTGCAGAAGCTCTGGCAGGCGTGGACGCCTCGGGCTTCATAAACTGCGAGTCGGGAATAATAACGGGTTTGGGTGCTTCTACTGCGGGAGCCGCCGTTACAGTGCCGTCCTCGTTTATCTTTGAGATTATAAAATCATAAGGCTTACCCGTTGAATCCACCATTTTTGTTACGGTAAAACCGGAGGGATTCTTTATGCGGTTCTTCCACATATTGAGTTCTCTCAGCTCGATATTTACAATCTCGCCGTCAACGACCTTAAATACCTTCGACGCGCGCTTATCTTTGTAGAATTTGCAGAACTCAGTTTCAAGTACAAGTTCGGTTGTATCGTTGTCAACAAAAATAACTCTGTCTGCGGGCTTCTCGCCTCTGATCTCGCTGACAGCCGACGAGCCTGCTCCACGCGCGGGTCTCTGCTGACGCGCCGCCGCGGGTGCAGGTGCCGCGGGTCTTGCCGGAGCTGCCGGGGCTGCCGGGGCTACAGGTGCCGTTGATCTTACCGGTGCCGCGGGAGCTGCCGGGGCTACAGGTGCCGTTGATCTTGCAGGTGCCGCGGGAGCCTCAGGTGCTGTTGATCTTACCGGTGCTGCCGGAGCCACGGGTGCCATGGGTGCAACCGGTGCGGCTGCGGGCGACGCATCTGTATTGCGGTCTATTTTGTAGTCGTACACATTTCCCTGAGAATCATTGATAATGGTAACAACAAATCCGCCGGGATTCTTGGCACGGTTCTTCCACATATTGAGTTCTCTGACCTCAATATTGGCAACCTCGCCGTTAATAACTTTAAATGTCCTTCCTGTACGCGTATTGCGGTATACAGAAAACATATCATTGGCAAAAATTTTCTCGTGATCGGAATTATCCTCAAACTTAATTCTGGACTCACGATCTGCCTCGTTGAGTATAACCACTTCGGGCTTTCCTGCCTGAGCAGATCTTCTCGGTGCGGAAACATTGGACGCTCTCGAAGCCTGCGCGGGGGGAGTTTGTCTCTGAACAGGTGCCGGAGGTGTCTGTCTTTGAACAGGCGCCGGGGGAGTTTGCCTCTGAACCTGTGCCGGCGGTGACGGTGGCTCTGCATACACTGCGGCAGTCTCGCCTCTCGGAACTCTTGAAATCTCATAATCAACAATTTTTCCTTCGGCATTCTTCATTGGTCTGATGTTAAACCCGCCGGGATTTTTTGCTTGATTTTTCCACATATTGAGTTCACGCAGTTCGATTGGCACTACTTCACCGTTTATTATCTTATAGATTTTACTCGAACGCGGATCTTTGTAAATTTTTAAATACTCGTTTTCCAGAACGAGGGTAATATCTCCGTCTTCTTCTTCGAAAATATTTCTTCTCGATTCGGCCATGTGAATCACTCCTTCTCATTAAATTTTACTATATTTCAGTTTATTTTTCAATAGAATTTATAATAATTTTTTTGCATTTTTTTCGATTTCATTGTAACATCATAATTTTTTTCATTTTTGTACAATTATCATGTTAATTTTTGGGTAATATAGCATATAAATTTTGAAAATTTGTCAATATGCACAAATTGTTCGTAAAATCTTTTTTAGTTTCGCGGATGAAAATACTCCATTTATCAAATAAAATAGATTCTATTATATTTGTATTAACTCACATAGAGTTAATATATTTTTACCTATTTAACAAATTGAATCACAAAAAATGCAATAAATCGCCAATTTTTTCACAATTTATGTTGACAAAATGAAAAAAGGGTGCTATAATTTTCGAATAGAAAATATTTGACATACTATTAGTATTTAAAAACAGATACATTTATACATAAAATGTAATATTTAATTATAGAAAACTTTAAATGCAAGGGATGATAATTGTGGAACAAGTATACATTGATGCAGCAAAAATAATGAAAGCCCTCTCCGACCCAAAGCGATTGAAAATAGTAGACATGCTATCGCATGGCGAGATGTGCGCGAAGAATATACAATCAGCATTTTCTATATCGCAGCCCACATTATCACATGACATGAGAGTATTAAAGGAAGCAGGAATAACCACCGAAAAAAGAGTAGGAAAAAACATTTTTTACACAATAAACGTCAATGTTCTTAACAATTGGTCCAACTCTTTAGACGTTATTGTATCGCAGGAAAACAGCTATGTAAATGATGATGCGTCTGAAGAACAATCGGATTTGTAATTGCTGTCTGTTTTACACCCTACCTGCCCCCATCATTTAATTTTGGAGGAAGAGTGTTCATTTTGATCAATCTTAATCATGCCTCTGTCGCCCGGTCTCTTTGAAAAAGGCCGGGCAAAAAATTGTTCCGTATCCTATCGAACTTTAGTTTTGTATATTTTTACTTTTTTGCTGATCGTTTAGTTTTTTAAAAATTTAAATTTACTGTTGACATTTTATCAAAAATAGTTTATAATACCACTGTAAACAAAATCACTTTACACTTGTCGGGGGCGATTTCCGTGGAAAAACATAACGACCTGTCCAGACTGCTTGATTTTTATGGCGATGTTCTCTCCGACAGACAAAAGCTTGCTATGCAGCTGTATTATAACGACGATCTTTCATTGAGCGAAGTCGCAGAGGAACTTAATATCAGCAGACAGGGCGTTCGCGCATCGCTGAAAAAGTCGGAGGAGCAGCTCCTTTTTTGGGAATCGAAACTTTGCTTGTGCGCTCTCTTCGACAAAACAATGCGTGACATTCAAAAATTGCATTGGTATGTCGGAATTATCAGAGAAAGAGGCGAAGAAAGCCGTGACGAGATGATCACAGCCTACGCCGATGAAATGGATTCGTTTATTATGTCAATAGAAAAAAATTTGTGATAATCCTCGAGGTGAGATCATGGCGTTTGAAGGGCTGTCCGAAAAACTCGGAAATGCGTTTAAGCGATTAAAAAACAAAGGCAAACTAACTGAAAACGACGTTAAAGAGGCTATGCGGGAAGTGAGACTTGCACTTCTTGAGGCTGATGTTAACTATAAGGTAGCGAAAGAGTTTACTGCAAAAGTAACCGAAAGGTCAGTTGGATCGGACGTAATGGAAAGCTTAACGCCGGCTCAGATGGTCATTAAGATCGTAAATGAGGAGCTTACCGAATTAATGGGCGGCGATGAGGTTCGTTTAAATTTTCCGAAACAGCCTCCGTGTGTTATAATGATGTGCGGTCTTCAAGGTTCGGGTAAAACAACTCACACAGCAAAACTTGCTAAAATGCTCAAAAAGCAGGGACATCGTCCGCTTGCGGTAGCGTGTGATATTTATCGTCCGGCGGCTATCGATCAGTTGAAGGTAGTTGCGGAGCAGGCAGGTGTACCGGTATTTGAAAAGGGCACTCAAAATCCCGTAAAGACGGCTCAGCAGGCTATCAAGCATGCAAAAGACTATGGAAACGATATCGTAATACTCGACACAGCAGGACGTCTTCACATTGACGAGGAGCTGATGGGCGAGCTAAAAAACATAAAAGATAAAGTCAACCCCCAGGAGATACTGCTTGTAGTAGACTCCATGACAGGACAAGACGCAGTAAATGTCGCAAAGTCGTTTAACGATCTTCTGGATATTACGGGCGTTATCATCACCAAACTGGACGGCGACACAAGAGGCGGTGCTGCTTTAAGCATTAAGGCAGTTACAAACAAGCCGATCAAGTACGCCGGCACAGGTGAAAAGCTTGACGATCTTGAAATCTTCCACCCTGACAGAATGGCGTCGAGAATACTCGGCATGGGCGATATGCTGACACTCATTGAAGAGGCTGAGGAGAAACTTGACCGCAAAAAAGCCGAGCAAATGGCCGACAAGCTGATGAAGAGCAAAATGGACTTCAACGATTTGCTTGAACAATTTGAGCAGATACGCAAAATGGGGCCGCTGAAAAGTGTTCTTTCGAAGCTGCCGGGAATGGAGAAACAACTTCAGGACGTTGACATAGATGAGCGGCAGCTTGACAGAATCGAGGCTATCATATTATCTATGACACCTGAAGAGAGGTCAAAGCCGTCTGTGATCAATCCTTCAAGAAAGAGAAGAATCGCAGCGGGTTCGGGCATGAAGGTTGAGGACGTGAACCGTCTCATCAAACAGCTTGAAATGATGCAGAAAATGGTAAAAAAGGTTACCGGAAGAAAAGGAAAGAAGAAATACAAACGTTTGCCGGGTCTTGGCGGCGCAGGCGGCATGGGCGGCATGAACGGGATGTTTTAAAATTACCACGGTTTCTATCGGCAGTTTATTTGCCGTTGAAATAAAAGGGCATGACAGTCCGAATAAAAACCTATCTGCCGGAGAATTTCTCGTTGGCAGACACGGGATGCCCGAAGCTTGGTCTTGGGGCAGATCACACAGTTAATTTGCGGCGGAGGTGAAAGTTATGGTTAAGATTAGATTGAGAAGAATGGGTGCAAAAAAAGCTCCGTTCTATCGTATTGTAGTTGCTGACAGCAGATATTCCAGAGATGGAAGATTTATCGAGGAAATCGGTTATTATAACCCTGCTGCAGAGCCGACGGTCTTCAAGGTTGACGCCGAGAAGGTTCAGAAGTGGATGGCTACAGGCGCACAGCCGACAGATACAGTAAGAGCTTTGCTGAAGAAAGCAAATGTAATTGGGTAATTTCGGCTG